>CAZDLQ010000122.1:0-3867 GCA_964506315.1 uncultured Oscillospiraceae bacterium | reverse complement strand
TCCTTACGGAGTGCGCCTCTAAGGGTGTCTTTTAATTTAGATGTTCCTTAATTTTCTCGGCAAGCTCTTTTGAAATTCCTTTTACCTTTGCAATATCCTCGGCGCTTGCCTCACGAATTGCTTTGACGGTCTTAAAATGCCCAAGCAAAGCCGCCGCACGCGCACTTCCAACGCCCTCAATTTGCGTTAACTCAAGTTTAAACGAAGCCTTCTTGTGCTTATTTGCTTGGAAGGAAATGGTGTATCTATGCACCTCGTCTTGAATCTTACTTACAAGATTAAAGGCAAGCTTGTTGGATTTTATCGCAATTTCACTCTCGCCCGTAATTGCTCTTGTTCGGTGCTTGCCGTCCTTTACCATACCAAAAAGCTTGACATCAATATTAAGCTCGCTTAAAACGGGCGCAACCGCCGAAACGTGTCCCTTACCGCCGTCAAGCAGTATAAGATCGGGAAGACGCCCAAAACCCGAGGTTTTGTCTTCAGCTTTGAGATATTCCTCAAAGCGACGCCGCAAAACCTGTCGCATAGCGCTGTAATCGTCGGCTATATATTGGTCGCGTATGGTGAACTTTTTGTAAGCGCTCTTAAGCGGCCTTCCTTTTTCAAAAACCACCATTCCGCCAACAATGTGCTTGTCACCGAGGTTGGAAATATCGTAGCTTTCAATGTACTCGGGCGGAGCGTCAAGTGAAAGTAGGCGAGCGAGCTCGTCAAGCGCTCCAATTTCCTTGCCGCTTATCTTGGAAACTGCTGAAAGTCCCTCGGAAGCATTGCTTTGAGCAAGTAAAACTAAACGGTAACGCTCGTTCTTTTGCGGAACGGAAATTTCAACTTTTTTATTCGCTTTTTGCGATAAAAGCATTTCAATAACTGCCTTGTCGGGAAGGGCAATGTTAGTGAAAACATTGCTTGGAATATCGTCGCTGTCAGCATAAAACTGCACAACAAACGAAGAAAGCAGCTCGGGGAAGGGCTCGTTGTTGTCAAAAATGTGTTGTATACTGTCACAAAGCCTGCCTTTGCGGTATTTTAGTACACAAATACAGCATTTTTGGTCACCCGCCGAAAGCGCAATGATATCGGTAGCCGCTTGCGACGAAATGAATATCTTTTGATTTTCTCTAATTTTCTCGGCGGCACGAATTCGGTCGCGCAGTCTTGCCGCAAGCTCAAATTCAAGATTGTCGGAAGCGTCCTGCATTTGCTTTTTAAGCAGCTCTATGTCAATCGCTCCGCTTCCTTTAATAAACGAAACTGCATCAGAGAAGGTTTGAGAATATTCTTCTTTTGAAATTTTGCCACTGCAAACCGCACAGCACTGCCCAATGTGGTACTGCAAACAAGGACGCTGTTTTTTAAAATCACGCGGGAATACGCGTGAGCAGGTGGGAAGCTTAAATATAAGGTTTGCATCCTCAACAATTTGCTTAACTGTAAAGGCACTCATATAAGGGCCTATAAACTGCGAGCCGTCACGGCAAACGTTTTTGTCCGACTGCTTTGCGGCAGTAATTTTAGGAAAGTCACCTGCCGAAAGCTTTACGTAGTGGTAACCCTTGTCGTCCTTTAAAAGTATGTTGTACTTGGGGGTGTGCTGTTTTATGAGGTTACATTCAAGCACAAGCGCCTCAAACTCGCTGTCGCAAACAATATGGTCAAAATCCGCTACGCGAATTACCATTTGGTAAACCTTCGGTGTGTGCGATTTTATATTTCTAAAATACTGCACAACGCGGTTTTTAAGCTTTTTTGACTTGCCGATATAAATAATCTCGCCATCTGAGTCGCGCATAATGTAAACGCCCGGCTCAAGCGGTAGCCCAAGCGCTTTTTCTCGCAAAAGCTTTAGTCTTTCGTGGTCAGCCCTCATAAATACCCCCCTTTTACTAAAGTATTATAAAAAAATGGACTGCCGTGCAAAGCCTGGCAGTCCGATACAAAGTTAGTCAGAAAAACCGGAATCAACAAGAGCGATTAAGCCTTCAACAGCCTCGACCTCATCGTCTCCGTCCGAAATAATTTTAATTGTTGTTCCGCCGATAATTCCAAGTGAGAGAATACCGAGAAGACTCTTTGCATTAACCCTGCGGTCTTCCTTTTCTACCCAAATGGATGACTTAAACTCATTTGCTTTTTGAATGAAAAATGTAGCAGGACGAGCGTGTAAACCAACTTGATTTTTAACTTCAACCTCTTTAACGAACATAATTTTCACCTCATATCTAAGTAGGTTAGTATAGGATGTTATTTTAATTATACCACATAAATTTTTTAAGTCAACTCTTTGAAAAAAACCGAGAATTTTTTTATCTTATTTGTCAATTAGGCAAATCATAAAATTAAGCTATTTGTGTAAAATTAACATAAAAATCCCTCAATGTTATTAAAATAAGATAAAAGTGCTTAAATATGCTATTTTTAAAATTAAAAATATAGCATAGTGATATTGAAAAGCAAACTGTAATGTGTTATAATATTCTTTGACGAATTCATTCGAAAGGAACCTAAAAAATTGAAAAAGAAAATAATATCATTTGGCTTGGGGCTTTTAATGCTTGTTGCACTTCTTGCCTCATGTAGCGAAGGGGATCAAAGCAATAACTTTTATTCCTATGACCTTGACAAGTACGTCGAGCTTGGCGACTATATGTCGGTCGACTTTGAGCTTGAAAGCGACGTTGTTACCGATTTAGACGTTGAGAATAAAATCAAGTCTATTCTAAAGGAACAAAATCACACAACCGAGGCCGAAAGCACCGAGCCCATCGCTAACGGCGATACTGCGGTAATTGACTTTGTCGGTTACATAGACGGTGAAGCCTTTGAGGGCGGCACCGCTTCGGGCTACTCGCTCGAAATCGGCTCAAATAGCTTTATTGACGGCTTTGAGTCGGGCCTCGTCGGTAAAAATATCGGCGATAAGGTTTCGCTTAACTTAAGCTTCCCCGAAACCTATCACCAAAAGGATTACGCAGGCAAACCTGTTGTGTTTGAGGTAACCGTTAAAAACGTTTACAGAACGGTTTATCCCGAGCTTACACCCGACCTGCTTAAAAAAATCACGGCCGAGCCTACACTTGAGGATTACAAAAATTCTTTAAGAGAAACGCTTGAAATTGAGAAAAAGGAAACCGTAAAAAACAATAATTACAACAATTTGGTTGATTTGGTTTTGAAGGTTTGCGAAATAAAGAAATACCCCAAAAGCGAGGTAATGATATATCGCGATAGATATATCCAAAGCTATACCGAAACTGCAAAACAGCAGGGCCTCAGTATAGAAACCTTTGCCGCATATAACGGCTATACAATGGATGACTTTAAAGACCTAATGGAACAAAACGCTAAGCAAATGGTTAAGAAAGAGCTTGTATTTTTAGCCATTGCCGAAAAAGAAAACATCACTCTCACTGAGCAGGAGTACGACGTGGGAATGGTTGAGTATATGAACGAGCTCGAATACACCTCACACAAGAGCTTTATTGAGGACGTCGGCGAGGCTCGCCTTAGAGGACTGCTCACCATCGATAAAACAGTTGACGTTTTAATTGAAAAGCTTACGAAAAAATGAGAAACGATTATATAATGGATATGATCGAGGATTTTGGGGAGCTTATCTTAAACCTCAAAGCCAAGATCACGCATAATGAGGAATTTTCAACCGTAAATCACGATTCATCGCTTGGGGAAGCAGGGCTTCTCGGAATAATGCTTAAAAGAATGTGCTTGTCGGGTGATATAAACTCGGCGGAAAATATGCTGTTTGACGCATTATCGGAACACCCCGAGCCCGATTACTTTTATATCGCGGTCGATTTTTATAAGGAACTCTCTCGACAGCCTGATGAGTTTCTCAACAAAAAT
>CAZDLQ010000121.1:0-3926 GCA_964506315.1 uncultured Oscillospiraceae bacterium | reverse complement strand
GTTGATAACACCGCAGTTACGAAGAACTACACGGTTTTGTGACTTGTAGAATACAGTATCGTTAAGAGAAACTGTGCTGATGTCTTCCTCAACCTTACCTGTATCAGCGTATACAAGACGCTCAACGATTCTACCCTTTAAAAGATGCTCGGAAACGATTTCCTCAACATCCTCAACTGTTACGCGGCTGTAGAATGTTCCCTCAGGATAGATGATAACAACAGGACCGAGCTCACAAAGACCGAAACAACCGGTCTGGACAAGCTTTACTTCTTCGGAAAGGCCCATTTTTTCAATATTTTCAGCGAATGCTGCCTGAATTTCAGGGCTCTTTGAAGAGGTACAACCGGTACCGCCGCAAATTAAAACATGTGAACGAATCATTTATATTACACCTCCAAAATTAACCCTGATTTTTAGCAAAGGTGTACTCAACTACTACCTTGCCGTCTTTAAGATGCTGCTGTGCAATTTTCTTTGCTTTTTCAGCATCAACCTTAACGTAAGTTACCTTTTCTTTACCAGCCTCAAAAACCTCAACAACGGGTTCAAACTGGCAAATACCGATACAACCGGTTTGTGCAACGGTTACTTTACCTGAGAGAGAAAGCTTTTCAACTTCCTCAACGAGAGTGTTAAGAACAGGTCTTGCGCCTGCTGCGATACCGCAGGTTGCCATACCGACAACAACTCTAACTTCCTCTCCGCCTTCACGGATAACAACCTTGCTCTTCATTTTGTCTTTAATTGCTTGAAGTTCAGCTAATGATTTCATACAGATTTTCCTTTCTCTATTTGTTTACTCATTTGTGTACTGCTGTGTGAGGTATTCCCTTATCCAAACTATCACGTCAAAGGTGTTTAGCGGAACGTCACCTAAAACTTCCCTAAGCTCACGTGTTTTAAGCTCGACCCTTTCGCCGCTTAAGCTATGTATAAACTCAAAGTCGGTGTCGGGGTGGCCTTGGATAAGTGTTACTACACTTTCAACAATATCGCCAAGTGGCGTGTAATCTATATGCTTTTTGTTAAAAGACGCCGAAATTTCCGTACCGTGTGAGTTTGGGAACTCGTCCTTGTGGCGAGAGGTCAAAGTGAATTTACCGCCCGTCATTTCCGCGCTCATTTTAAAGAGCGGAATTCCCAGTCCTACGCTTCGCGTTGTTCGGGTCGTATAAAAAGGGTTTTGTGCGGCTAAAACCGTTTCGGGCTTCATGCCGCAGCCGTCATCTCTAATTGTAATTGTGAGTGTGTCCTCACTCTCGTCAATTAGGATTTCGGTAAGAGATGCACCTGCTTTTATTGAGTTTTCGGCGATGTCAAGAACGTTTAATGATAATTCCTTCATTTCGCACCTTTCAAAAAGCTAAACAGCTTTTTTCTAATCTCCTCGGCAGGCGCCGATTTTTCTATATCAAGCTCGAGGTAGTTTTTCTTTTCGCTGATGTCCCAAAGATAATGGGCATCCGAGCTACTTAAAAACTGCTCAGGCTTAAAAGAAATAAGTTTACTGTAGTGTTCGGTAAGCTCTCCGTTATGAAGCTCGGCAAACTTAAAGCCTGCGTCAGTGGGAAAACTACCCAGCACTGAAATTATGCCGTTTGACTCTCTATCGATATGTGCAGGATAGCACACGCCCGAAAAGCCCTCAACAAACTCGGGCAGCTCGTCTATCGAAACGGTGGTCGCATTTATGAGAAGATTTTCTTCCTCTCCCACGACCTCGTCGTTCTCATTACATATAAGCTGCCTGCCGAATATTTCGGCGCGGTTTTTATAAGGAATTTTTCGCCCCTCAAGAGCTGCGTCAAACGCCATTGCATCGCTTAAATTTTCAAATAAGCAAATTACGTGAACGTCTTCAGCCGTTGTAAGCTCCATACCTGCAACCGCCACTATACCGTGCCTCTGTGCTGCCGCGAAAAACGCGGGACAGTTTTTGCAGGAATTGTGGTCGCACAGTGCCATAATATCAAGACCGTTAAGCTCACCCATTCCCGCTATGCTGTCGGGCGTTGATTCATCGTCGCCGCAAGGCGATAGACAGGAGTGAATATGCAGGTCGTAATAAAAGCGGCTCATAGCAGTCCACCTAAAGCGACTGCGATTTGATAGGTGCTTTTCTCCGACGAGAGAACGTTTATATCTTTTTGCTGTGCGGCACCCAGTGCATCTTCGTCGAGCCTTACGCCCTCGGCAAGAATCACGCACGAAACGTCCGAAAGGGACGCCACCGCCGCAACGTTAATGTTGGACATAATGGTTATCCAGGCGTTGCCACATTCGGCCTTGCCCATAACCCAACTCAGTAGGTCGCCGCAGTATACTCCTTCAATGGCCCTTTGACCGTCGGCAATATGTACGGCTGAAAAACCGTCTTGCCGCGAAAGCTCCGATACAGTCACTACTCTTCACCGACCTCTTTGTTTTTTCTAAACGCCAAAATCGGACATTCACCAATTTCGGCACTGCCCTTAACCACGTCCATAGCAAATGCACGGCAGTTTGGCGCGCCGCAAGAGCCGCAGTCAATGCCCGGTAGACTCTCTTTAATTTCACCAAGCTGCGCCATCATTCTCATAGACTCGGCCATATTGCCGCCGAGCTTTGAGGCAGGGGAGTAGGTTGGGAGATTTTCAAAGAGGAATTTGGGATCGACCTTATGCCGCATATCCTCGGGCAGCATATTTTGCGAAACCGGAAGATAACGTTTGAGCGAGCGCAGTCTTGCCTTTGCTATAAACGGATTTTGAACGGTAAGCACACCGCCGACGCAGCCGCCTGTGCAAGCATTAAGCTCAACAAACTCAAGGTCGGGAATGGTGCCGTTTTCTATTTGATCTAAAACGTGGATAACGTTATCAATTCCGTCCGCCGCAAGATAGCTTTCATTGAATATTGCAGTTGCTTCGCCGCCGCTTGTTGCCCAGCCAATTCCGATAACGCCCGAATTTGAAAGCGCAGGCGTGTCGGCACTTGCGTGCATGGCGTTTATGAGCAAGAAGTAAATATCGTTTATGGAAACAACCACGTCAATTTCGCTCTTGTAATCGGCAAAGCCGTTGTTAACGTAGCTTGCCTTGGCGGGACAAGGTGATATAAAGAAAACACCGATGTCTTCTTTTTTAAGCTCGGGATGCTCTTTTAGAGCCTTTTCGCGAGCAAGCCTTGCCGCCACTTCCATAGGCGGAAGCATTTTGATAATGTTATCCGAAAGTGATGGGAACCTTAAACCGATAAGCCTAAGTACAACGGGACACGCCGAGCTTATGGCGGGTTTTTCGATATCCGCATTTTTGAGGTAATTTCGGGTGTATGCCGATACAAGCTCGGCCGCCGCCGAAACCTCAAACACGTCGTCAAAGCCAAGCTTTAAGAGGCCCTCAAGAACGTAATCTACGTCGTCAAGATTTTCAAACTGACCGTACAGCGTCGGTGCAGGAAGCGCAATCTTGAATTTGTAGTTTTCCATTTCCTTAAGTGAGCCAACGGTAGCTTTTTTGGCTTTGTTAGGACACACACGGATACACTCGCCGCAATCTATGCATCTTTCGTCATTGATAACGGCGCGACCTTCTCTTATGCGAATTGCCTCAGTAGGACAATGACGCAAGCAGGTTGTACAACCGTTACACTTGGCTGTGTCAAGGTAAACCGAGTGTTTATACGTATTCATTACATCATACCTGTCGGAAATTATTTTGTAAGAGATACCTTCATGGTAATATCGGTTCCTTTACCGACTTCCGATTTTATTTCCATAAAATCAGTATAGCGTTTCATATTGGGAAGACCCATACCTGCGCCAAAGCCGAGCGAACGAACGTTGTCGGTGGCGGTGGAGTAGCCTTCCTGCATTGCCTTTTCAATGTCGGCAATACCGGGGCCGTTATCCACAAGACGAATGTTGATATCCTCTTCCCTTA
>CAZDLQ010000120.1:0-3984 GCA_964506315.1 uncultured Oscillospiraceae bacterium | reverse complement strand
CCCCATAAATTCACACCTCTAAACTGATTTTGCTTGTAGTAACTTCAGTTTATAGTATGTATTTTACAAACAAAAAGTGACGAGCCGCTTTGACTCGTCACTTTATTTAAACTCTATTTCCAACAACACAGGATTATGCGCTGAATATTCAAAGCCTTGGTCAACCGTAACGGTGTATTTTGCCGATAAATTGGGCGAAAGCACAAAACCGTCGCTAACGTAGACCTGCTTTTCCTCGGCGTTCCTATTAAACGGCGCGTTTAAAATTCTCGCCGTCGGCACCGAGTCGTCATAGCAAATTGACCACTTTGGCGGAATCTCGTTTACCTCAAGCGTTTTGGGGGTAAACGCGTTGCGCGAGCTTAGCGGATAGCGCGCATTTGTGCCTTCTATTTGCCTGTTAAAGCTACCGCCAAGCAACACGTAGTGACCGCTCTCGTAAAGCGTTTGCGCGTAGGAAATGAGCGCCGAAACCTGCTCCTTGTGTTCGGCAGTTTTAAGGTATTTTCCAAGCTCGAAATTTATAACGTAAAGCTTTTTGCCGCCCTTAACCGCAAACTCACTTATAAGCATACTGCTGCTAAGCCGTGGCTGTGAATACTTTTCTTTAAAATACGGTAGACTCACTCTTTTTGAAGAAATAATTTGCGCGGAACTCAGCGTTAAACTGCCACTTGTCAGCTTTTTGTACGGCGGCAGGAAGGACGTGCTTTTAAGCCTGCGATTTATAGAGTAGCTATAGTTAAAACCGCCGCTTTGGGTGTAATACGAAACCTCGTCTACATAGTGACTGCGATAAGAGTCAATATCAACGTCCTGAAGCAGTACAATGTCGGCTTTTGAAAGGTTTACAAGCTCGGCAATACCGCGCGCGTTCTTTAAAACCGCATCGGTATCGGCGCGGCCGCCACGTCCACCCTCGGCTGTAGCGTCGCTCTCGCTTCCAAGCGCGGCGTGCGAGGTGTGAAAGGTGAGAATTTTAGCCCCGCTCTCAAGCTCGGCTTTTGACTTGTTATTTAGTACAGTTACGTCAAGCTGCTCCTCGAATTTAGGAGAGTAAATGGAAAGGGAATTTACGGTGCCGTTTATAAGTATAAATAAAAGGCAGGCCACTAAAACAGTACCAATGACTTTTAAAATCTTGCTTTGCATTTTTCTCCCCCTCTCACATTTTGGCTTAAATCTTATTATAGCACACCTTAAAGAAAAATGCTACACAAATATTTGTAAGTTCGACAAAATATTACAAAAAACGCTTTAATGCTTGTGAATAGAACGCGAGCGTGCTATAATAAAGCTGTAATTTTTGTAAAGGCGGTGCGGTATGGGAAGAATTAAAGAACTTAAAAACAGTCTTTTGTTAACCGCGCTTTATACCGCCCTGCTGCTTGTGTTTTGGTATCTTGAAATCCCCTGCCTGTTTAAAGAATTTCTCGGCATCAGTTGCCCCGGCTGCGGTATGTCAAGGGCGGTGTGGTCGGTTTTAAAGCTCGACTTTGCCGCGGCATTTTCGTATCACCCAATGGTGTTCTCGCTACCCGTTTTGTACCTGTATTTTTTGTTCGGCGGCAAGGTGTTTAATAAAAAATGGCTTGACCGTGGCGTGCTTATTGCCATCGCGGCAGGATTTTTTATAAATTTTATAGTAAAAAACGTGTAAAAAGGTGTAAAAATAGCACATTTTTTGTTGACACAAAAACGCTAAAATGTTATAATTTTCTTAGCATAAAATGCATACTTATTGAAAGGGTGACTTTTAATGTTTTGTAAAAATTGTGGAGAACAAATGAACGACAATCAAGCTATTTGCTTAAAATGCGGCGTAAAAACCGGCGAAGGAAACGCTTACTGCGCTAACTGCGGTAAAGAGGTTGCTCCTCAGGCTGAGGTTTGCCTCAACTGCGGCGTAGCTGTAAAGAAAGCAAACGCAGGCTACGGTAACTATGATAAAATCGTTATCGCTCTCGTATGCTTCTTCTTAGGCGGTTTAGGTATTCATAACTTTATGCTCGGCGAAACCAAGAAAGGCATTGTTAAGATCGTTCTTTCATTATGTTTTGGTATTGGCTCAATTCTTGCTTTGATTGATTTCATTAAGATCCTTATGGATAAATATGAAGTTAATCCTGATAAAGCATTCTAATTAAAGTTTAATTTAGAAAAGTAAAATTCCTGCGCCTTGCGGGAATTTTATTTTTAAAGAGAGGTAATGACTATGTTTTGTCCCTACTGCGGTAGACCGATAGACGAGAAGGCCGACGTATGCTTAGGCTGCGGCTGCTCGGTGCAAACAATAAAAAATAAATCGCATAACGACTCGGGTAGCGTCGGCTGGTGGTGGCTTGGCTTTTTCTTTCCGCTCATTGGCTTTATTCTTTGGTGCGTATGGACGGGTACTTCCCCTCAAAAAGCCCGCCGCGCAGGCTGGGGCGCTCTTGTGGGCGTCATCGTGTCGGTTGTGCTGACGGTTATAATTTACGTCGCTTATATAGCACTTTTCAGCCTTGCGTTTATCGAGGTTTTTAACTATTAAGGGAAAATGTAATTAAAAGCAATAAAAAGACAAAAAAGACGGCATCCGCCGTCTTTTTCTTTTGCCTCCCTCTGACGAGGGAGGTGGATTTTGCCGCAGGCAAAAGACGGAGGGAGAGAAAACAAAACGGGCGAACAATGTTCGCCCGCCAAAACGTAGAAAGTAAAAAAATTAAACCCTCATATTAGAAAAATCGAGTAAATCGTTTGGCGTTACTGATAAACATTTGCATATACATGCAAGTTCATAATCGGTCACCTGACGGTTGTTTTTCTCTATTTTACTTATCATTTGCTGGTCGATGTTAACGTTCATAGTTTGCAATTTAGCCGCTAAATTGCTTTGTGATAAGCCTTTTTCTTCTCTCAACTTTTTGAGCTTTTCCGAAATAATATTTTTGTTATCGTAAAAACAAATCTTTTTCATAATATTATCTTATCCTCAATACGTCATATTAACGTATTGACAATATCATAATTTTGTGTTATTATTACGTCACATTAACGTAATGGCAAAATGTAGTTTTGTGTGATTTATAATTTGGAGGGAAATGAAATGAAAAACGTTGTATCTATGCTTATGATATTAGCCATTATTTTTAACTTTTTATCATGTAGTGATGTAAAAAACACAATACCTAATGAGGAAGAGTCGCCGACAGGAGTTTCGATGAGTCAATTTGAATATGATATTTCACAACATAAAAGTATAACCCATTGTTTTGATTCTAAATTTGTGGAGAATAATGATTACGAGATGGTAGATTATAAGATAATAAAGAGACAAACAAATATAGATGAGAAACAGGATATATTATATTGCAATATTGTTTCTAAAACAGAGTATATATCTATTGAAATGCAAGCAATGGTAATGTATGAATATTATGATGTAGGTGGTTGGGTACTAGAAGAATTAGAAATAATTGAAAAAAAGGCTAAGCCTCTTTGCGCACCCTGTTTTAGTATTGCTAAGCAAAGTATAACTAGTGAGTTAAAAAGTTATGTCGATGATAATTGGCTGGCTGGTTGGTATTATTCTAATTGGTATAATGGTTTTAATGGGTTTAGTAGGTACATTAGTGATTTTTCTTTTGTGAGTTTTGATTTTAATTCCGAAACGCAACAAGCGAAATTAAATATTGAATTTATATCTTGTATGACTAAAATAACAGGATATATACTTTTTGAGTTTGACGTGGTAAACGGCTGGCAATGGTGCAAAGATGATGTTACAAAAAAATACAACATACCGTATGTTGTTTGTACAAACTATAACTCGGATTACTCTAAAGCGATAGGAAAGTTTGTTGGTACGGAAGGAGGATACGATACGTTATTAAAGATAGTAGATATAGATGTAGAGAAGAGAATTGTTCTAGCAGCAAAAAACAACCAAAATGTTATGGAATATGATTTTGATATTTATAGCGGCAGCTTTGAAATAGGCGG
>CAZDLQ010000119.1:0-4079 GCA_964506315.1 uncultured Oscillospiraceae bacterium | reverse complement strand
TCGGCGAGTTTTCAACAAGTTATTAGTTTTCAACATCGAAATTCGTGTTAAAAATTTTAAAAAATAAAAAACGTTTAAAACTTTTAACTTTTAAACAAATTTTTAACCTCAAAAAATTTAAAAACTTTTGGCGATAAACGCAGTCGCAAAGCCAAATAAAAAGTTTTCAACCAATTTAACAGCCTCTATTACTAATACTACTATAATATAATTACACACATACACACAAGAAAGGAAAAATCGGCGATGAAAATAATTTGCAACAAAGAGGAAATGAAATCCGCCGTAACAAAGGTTATTGGTGCGGTAAGTCAAAAATCGGCTATTTCAGCTATTGAGGGTATCTTACTTAAAAGCTTTGGCGATACGCTCTTTTTGGCAGGCTACGATTTAGAGATCGGAATTACTGCAACCATTCCTGCGAGAGTACAAAGAGAGGGCGACGTTATCTTCCCTGCCAAGCTTCTTTTAGAGATGCTTGTTAAGATGGATGGCGAGGACGTTACCTTTGACCTTGACTCTAAATATATGTGCACTATCGAGAGCGGTAAGGCTCAGTTTATGATTATGGGCATTTCGGCCGAGGAGTTCCCCGTTTTGCCGTCGCTTAGCATTGACAATCACTTCACTCTCTCGCAGGGCGAGCTGAGAGATATGATAAACCAAACCTTCTTTGCGATAGCGCTTACCGAGCAGCGTCCCGTTCACACCGGTTCAAAGTTTGACATAAAGAACGGCTACTTTAATTTAATATCGGTAGACGGCTTTAGACTCGCTCACGTTAAGAGAAAGATTGAGGACACCGCCGAGAGAAGCTTTGTTGTGCCGAGAAAGACCTTAAACGAGCTTATGAAGATTATCTCGGACGATTACGACAAGACAATTTCGGTAAACCTCTCTAAGAAGCATATTGTGTTTGAAATTGAAAATTACACAGTTATTTCAAGACTTTTAGAGGGCGAATTTTTGGATTACGAGCGCGCAATTCCTCAAACTGCCACCACAACGGCAAGAATTTCAAGACGTCTTTATCAGGAATGCTTTGAGCGTGTTGCTATCGTAACCGAAGAAAAGCTTATAAATCCCGTAAAGCTCATTTTTAACGATAATAAGATTTCCATTGACTGCGCTACCTCGGTAGGTAGAATTAAGGAAAGCCTGCCTGCCCAGATCGACGGTCCTGCCATCGAAATCGGCTTTAACAACCGTTATCTTTTAGAGGCACTTAAAAACTGCATTAACGACGAGGTTATCATTTGCCTTAATACCCCCGAATCACCCGTTAAGATTATTCCGCCCGAGAGCGATGACTACACCTTCTTGGTGCTTCCTATGAGGCTTAATAAATATGACAAATAACATTAAAATAAACACCCCTTATATTGAGCTTGACAGCTTTTTAAAGTTTGCAAACGTTTGTATGTCGGGCGGTGAGGCCAAAATCCTCATTCAGTCGGGAGAGGTGCTCTTAAACGGCGCCGTTTGCACCCAGCGAAAGAAAAAGCTCTACGTCGGGGACGTAATTTCGGTAGACGGTCAAAGCTTTACCGTACAAGGTTAAAAAAATGTATTTAAAAACATTACAAATTCGCGATTTTAGAAATCTCAAGCCCAAAAAATACGAGTTTTCCGAAAACGTAAACGTACTGCTTGGAAAAAACGCCCAAGGCAAAACCAATATTTTAGAGGCTATTTATCTTTTGTCGGGTCACCGCAGTTTTCGCGGCTCGCTCGATAAGGAAATGATAGGTTTTGAGAGTAGCGGCTTCTTTTTAGCAGGCGAGTTTGACGGCGAGGAAGACAAAACCTTAAAGCTTTCAGTTTTGGAAACTGCAGGCAGTCTTAAAAAGAAGGTAGTTTGCGACGGCAAGGAGTATAAAAGCGCGCGTGCGCTTCTCTCGCAAGTGCCGATGACGGTTTTTTCACCCGACGATTTGGTGCTTTTAAAACAAGGCCCGTCACATAGGCGCGATTTTTGCGACGTACTGCTCGCAACGCTATTCCCGTCCTATGCAAAAACGCTGTCGCGTTATAATAGGATAGTTTCGCAAAAAAATGCCCTCTTAAAAGACGAGGCGTCAAGCGATGAGCTTGATATTTGGAACGGGCAGCTTTCGCTTTTCGGCGCAAGCGTGCTAAAAAGCCGCACCGAGCTACTAAAACGCCTTACCCCGACCGCGCAAAAATGCTTTTTTGATATGGCAGGCGAAAAGGAGAGCATAGAATTTTCGTATTCCTGCAATTTTTGCAATGATTTTGAAAAGGATGAGGCGCAAATTGCCGAGGATTTGCTTTCTAAAATCCGCCAAAACGCTTTTAAAGAAGAGGCTGCAGGCAGCTGTCTTTACGGACCGCACCGCGACGATATAGAAATTAAGATAAATGGCAAGGATGCGAGAGTTTACGCCTCGCAAGGTCAGCAGCGAAGCGCAGTTTTGGCACTGCTTCTCGCAAAGACCGAGCTTATTAAAAATCAAACGGGCAAAACCCCGATTGTACTGCTCGATGACGTAATGAGCGAGCTTGACGACGTGAGAAGAAGCTACCTTTTTGGCAAAATACAAGGCTTTCAGGTGTTTATAACCTGCTGTCAGGACGAGCTTACTGCAAAATACGACAAAAAGCTTTTCAATGTAGAAAACGGAGAGCTTATATAAAGGAGAAAATATGTACCTGCACTTAGGCGCCGATGAGGTAGTTAAAAAAAGTGAAATAATCGGCATTTTTGACATTGAAAACACTTCGGTTTCCAAGGACACAAGAGATTTTTTATCGAAAATTTCAAAAAACAGCGAGGTTGTTTACGTAAACAGCGAAATGCCGAAAAGCTTTATAGTGTGCGAAAAAAACGGCAAAAACAAGGTCTTTATTTCGCCCATTTCGGCGGCAACCCTTAAAAAAAGGTACTCAAATTTTCAAGAATTTCCATTCAAGTAACAAATGATAGTATAAAATAAAGTCATAAACAAAAAAACGGAGGATAAACCGGTGGAACAAATTAAACAAGCGTATGACGAAAATCAAATACAGGTGCTGGAAGGATTAGAGGCGGTAAGAAAACGTCCCGGTATGTATATCGGCTCGACGGGACCGCGTGGACTTCACCATCTTGTCTACGAGATTGTAGATAACTCAATCGACGAGGCACTTGCGGGCGAATGTGAGCTTATCACAGTTGAAATTTTGCCCGACGACATAATAAGAGTAACCGATAACGGACGCGGTATTCCGACCGGTATTCATCCCAAACAGGGCATTTCAACCCTTACCGTTGTATTTACCGTGCTTCATGCAGGCGGTAAATTCGGCGGCGGCGGATATAAGGTTTCGGGCGGTCTTCACGGCGTTGGTGCTTCGGTTGTTAACGCACTTAGTGAATTTTTAGAGGTTAAGGTTCACCAAAACGGCAAAACCTTCTTCCAACGCTTTGAGCGCGGTATTCCCTGTGAGGATGCCAAGGTAATCGGCGAGACCGACAAGCGCGGTACCGAGATTATCTTTAAGGCCGATGCGCAAATTTTTGAAGAAACCGTTTACGATTACGAAACTCTTTTAACAAGACTTCGTGAGCAGGCTTTCCTAAACGCAGGAATAAAAATTGAAATTTCCGACAAACGCGACAGCGAAAACGAAATTTCCGAGCTGCTTCACTACGAGGGCGGTATTAAGAGCTACGTTGAGTTTTTGCAGAAGAAACGCGGCGCTGAGCTCTTAAACGAGGAAGTTATCTATATGCAGGGCCAAAAGGGCGACAGCATTGCCGAAATTGCCATGCAGTATAACGACAGCTACAACGAGGTAATTTCAACCTTTGCAAACAACATTCGCACCACCGACGGCGGTACTCACGAGGACGGCTTTAAGACCGCACTTACAAGGGTTTACAACGACTACGCGAGAAAAAATAATATCCTTAAAGAAAAAGATAAGAACTTCACAGGTGAGGACGTAAGAGAGGGTCTTACCGCTATCGTTTCGGTAAAGCTTACCGAGGCACAGTTTGAGGGACAAACCAAGGCAAAGCTCGGTAACACCGAGATTAGAACCTTAGTCAGCGGTATTATTACTCAAAAGCTCAC
>CAZDLQ010000118.1:0-4201 GCA_964506315.1 uncultured Oscillospiraceae bacterium | reverse complement strand
TAAACAGCAAAAAACCCTCAATTTCGTTTGAGGTTTTTCCGCCCAAAACCGAAAGCAGCTTTGATAGCGTTAAAACCGCCACCGAGCAAATTGCAAAGCTTGCGCCTTCTTATATGAGCGTAACCTACGGCGCAGGCGGCGGCACAAGTGACTATACGTTGTCACTTTCAAAGAATATAAAAGAAAAATACGGCGTCCCAACCCTTGCGCATTTAACCTGCGTTTCTTCAAGTCGCGAAACCGTAAAAAAACAAATTGAAGAAATTAAAAAAGCAGGCGTTACCAACGTTATGGCGCTTCGCGGTGACATTCCCGAAGAGAGAAAAGGTGAGGACCGCACCGCGTGGGACTACCAATACGCTATCGAGCTTGTGCGCGAGCTTAAAGAGTGCGGCGCTGACTTTTGCATCGGCGGCGCCTGCTATCCCGAAATCCACCCCGAAAGCAAAAATCAAACCGAGGATATTTTGCGCCTTAAACAAAAGGTAGAGGCGGGCTGTGACTTTTTAACAACACAAATGTTCTTTGATAATAACCTGCTTTATAACTTTTTATACAAGATAAGGCAGGCGGGCATAACCGTACCCGTCGTGCCTGGAATTATGCCCATTACAAATGCAAATCAGGTGGAGAGAGCGGTAAAGCTTTCAAATTCCTTTGTACCTCAAAGATTTAAAAGCCTTGTTGATAAATTCGGCTCTAACCCCGACGCAATGTGTCAAGCAGGCATAGCCTACGCAACCGATCAAATCATTGATTTGTACGCAAACGGAATTACCAACGTGCACGTTTACTCAATGAATAAGCCCGAGGTCGCAAGGGCAATACATAATAACCTTTCAAGTATATTAGGGACAAGCTTATGATATATGTAAATAAAAAAACCTTTACACCGCCTGCCTGCGACGATAACGAAATTTTAAGGTACTTGCGATGTACAAACGCGGATAAAGCGATGAAGCAGCTGCTTGAGCAGTGTAAAGAAGAGGCGCAAACAAGCCTTTGTTATAATTTGTGCTATGCCGAGCTACCCGTAAAAGTATCGGATGGCATTTGTGATTTCGGTTTTGCAAAGGCTGAGTCACATTCACTCGCCCAAAGGCTCGAAAATTGTAATAATGCGGTCTTTTTTGCCGCAACGCTCGGTCTTGAGCTTGATAGAATTATAAAAAAATATTCCGCCATTTCGCCCTCAAAGGCGGTAATGCTTCACGCAATAGGCAACGAGAGGGTAGAGGCACTGTGCGACCTGTTTTGTGAGTTTGTAAAAGAGGAAAAAGCGCGCGAGGGTAAAACCACCACTGCTCGCTTTAGCGCAGGCTACGGCGACCTGTCGCTCGAATTTCAAAAAGAGATTTTCGCACTTCTTAATCCGCAAAAACAAATAGGCATCACCCTAACCGATAGCCTTTTAATGTCACCCTCAAAATCCGTTACCGCAATAATAGGTGTGAAGGGTTAAAGGAGTTTTAAAATGAATTTTAGAGAATTTTTAAAACAAAATATCGTGCTCTTAGACGGCTCAACAGGAACTGTTTTGCAGTCAAAGGGACTGTGTGCGGGTGAAAAGCCTGAAGTGTGGAATATCACTCACCGCGAGGAAATAGTAAGCTTACATAAGGCATATTTTGACGCAGGAAGCAACGTTGTTTGCACCAACACCTTTGGCGCAAATCTTTTAAACTTCTCGGAAAAAGAGCTTGAGAAAATTATCCCTGCCGCAGTAGAGAACGCCAAAGCCGCAAGAGATAGCTCGGCCGCTCCGCAGCCTAAATTTGTTGCACTTGATTTGGGTCCCTGCGGTAAGCTATTAAAACCGTTCGGTGATTTTGAGTTTGAATCGGCGGTAGAGCTTTTTGCAAAAACCGTAAAAATCGGCGCGGCCTGCGGCATTGATTTAGTAATAATTGAAACTATGAACGATAGCTTAGAGACCAAGGCGGCTGTTTTGGCAGTAAAAGAAAACTGCGACCTGCCCTTTATTGTTTCAAACGCCTACGGCGAGGATAATAAGCTAATGACGGGCGCAAACGCTGAGGCTATGGCAACAATGCTGGAAGCTCTCGGAGCTGACGCTGTCGGTGCAAACTGCTCACTCGGCCCGCGTCAGCTTGAAGGCGTAGTTGATACGCTTTTAGAAACGCTGTCAATTCCCACCGTCTTTAAACCAAACGCAGGTATGCCGCGTGTTGAAAACGGTAAAACCGTCTTTGATATTTCTAAAGAACAGTTCGCTAAAGACATTTTCGAAATGGTAAAAAAGGGCGTGCGCGTTGTCGGCGGTTGCTGCGGTACAACACCCGAATATATCGCCGAACTAAGTGTGCTTCTCAAAGGGATCAAACCCCTTGAAATAACAAAAAAGAATAAAACCTCGGTAAGCTCGTTTACTCACGCCGTAACACTCGGCGCGTCGCCCACGCTTATCGGCGAGCAAATAAATCCCACGGGCAAAAAACGCCTAAAGGCCGCGCTAATAGAAAACGATATTGACTACGTGCTCTCTCGTGGAGTCGCGCAGGCCGAAAAGGGCGTGCATATCCTTGATGTCAACGTCGGCCTACCCGAAATTGACGAGGTCGAAATGCTCGATAGAGTAGTCACCTCGCTTCAGGCAATCGTTGACCTTCCGCTTCAAATTGACACTTCAAATATAGAGGCTATGGAAACCGCCCTTCGCCACTATAACGGCAAGGCAATGCTTAACTCGGTAAACGGCAAAGAGGAAAGTATGCATAGCGTTTTCCCGCTTGCTAAAAAGTATGGCGCAGTTGTAGTGGCTCTAACCCTTGACGAAAACGGTATTCCCCAAACCGCTGATGGCAGGGTAGAGATAGCTAAAAAAATCCTAAAAACCGCCGCACAGTACGGAATAGATAAAAAAGATATAGTTTTTGACACCCTCGCAATGACGGTAAGCGCCTCGCCTAACGCCGCAAACGTTACCTTAGAGGCAATGCGCCGCATAAAAGAGGAGCTCGGCTGTCACACCTCGCTCGGCGTTTCTAATATTTCATTCGGACTTCCGCATAGAGAGGTTGTTAATTCAACCTTTTTTGCGCTCGCGCTTGAAAACGGACTTTCCTGCGCTATAATGAACCCCTTCTCCGAGGATATGCAAAAAACGTATTTTGCCTACCGTGCACTTCGCGCCCTTGATGCAAACTGTATGGATTATATCTCGGCGGCCGAGGGCTTTAGTTCGCTTGCGGCCCCCGCGATAAGCACTATAGCGCCTCAAACCGAGCAGGGCTTTTCGTCCGAGCTTAAAAAAGCGGTAGTAAAGGGCCTTTGCGATAGCGCCGCAGCCCTTACAACCGAGCTTTTAAAAACACAAAACCCCCTCGATATCGTTTCAAACGAAATTATCCCTGCGCTTGACACAGTCGGCACGGGTTATGAGAATAAAACGGTTTACCTGCCGCAGCTACTTATGAGCGCCGAGGCGGCAAAGGCGGCATTTGAGGTAATCAAAACCGCCGTTTGTGCTGATAAGTCGGCCGAGAATAAGGGCAAGGTTGTGCTTGCCACGGTAGAGGGCGATATTCACGACATCGGCAAAAATATCGTAAAGCTCCTTTTAGAAAACTACGGCTTTTCGGTAATTGATTTGGGAAAAGACGTAAAGCCCGAGCTGATTGTCGATACAGTGGTAAAAGAAAACGTAAAGCTTTTAGGTCTTAGCGCGCTTATGACCACCACAGTGCCGTCGATGGAAAAGACCATCGAGCTAGTGCGAAAGGCGGCACCTGAGTGCAAAATCGTAGTCGGCGGCGCAGTGCTAACGCGCGACTACGCCGAAAAAATCGGCGCCGACAAATACGCCCGCGACGCTATGGAAACCGTCCGCTACGCCGAACAAATCCTAAAATAAATCGTAGGGAACGACCTGCGTGTCGTTCCGCCTCGCCTCCCTTGCCTAAAGGGTAGCGAAGCGGCCGAGCGGCAATGAATAACAGCCCAGTGGGCTGTTAGAACCGCGAGGTGACCGAGCCGCAGTGAGAAGTGGACCAACCGTAAGGTTGGTGGAGGGATTCAAACAAAAACAGCACGTCGAAAATCGCCGTGCCCTACAAATCCTACAAAACGTAAATTAAAACCGTAGGGTCGATTCACGAATCGACCGCAAAAACGGAACGACACATAGGTAGCGAAGCGGCCGAGCGGCAATGAATAACAGCCCAGTGGGCTGTTAGAACCG
>CAZDLQ010000117.1:0-4202 GCA_964506315.1 uncultured Oscillospiraceae bacterium | reverse complement strand
TGACGGTTGTTTCAACCTCAGGGGGAACGGTAAAGTTCTTGTTTGACAAATACTTTTCGCCAAACTTTTCCCAAAAGATGTCCCAAAAGTACAGCGAGTCAACAAGGGTTCCGTCCATATCAAAAATGGCAAGCTTATAGTCGTTTTTTTGATTATCAAGCTTTCTAACGCGGATACGGCCGATAATCGACGATACCGAGCAAAAGCAGTCGTTTACAAGCGCGACGGGGTACATTTTAAACAGGCTGTTTAAAAGCCAAGCAAGGCACCAGGGCACTGAAAGCTTGCGCAAGGATTTTTCGGTTGCGCGGCTATTTGTAAGCGCCGCAAGAATGCCTGCTATAATCGGGAAAATGTCGGTCCAGGTTTTAAAGGTAAGAAGCGAAAATCCCGTAAGCACTGCTATAAAAAATGCAACGGTGATGGGGTGTATTGTCCACTTATGCTTGTCGCTTTTTGAGAAAACGAAAAGCATTATAGCGCTGAGTACACAAGCAATGGCGCTTGTTAAATCGCCTTGGAGAACAAAGTGTGCCGTCCAGCATATTTGACCTATAAGGCTACTTAAAATGATGGTAATTCTTTTCTTAAACTGAAATGCAATTACCGAAAGCGTCAACGCGATAATACCGACACCGTAAACCAAAATATAATAGCCGATGCCGAGCGCATCTATTAAGCCTTGAACGTCAAAATTCATTTTAAAAATATCCTATCGTTTCTTTAAGATTTTTTTCTTGAACACCGAAATCAAGTACTGCGTTTCGGCCTTTTTAAAGTTAACAAGCACAAGCACAAGCGGAATTGTCACGCCGCACATTACCGCGTGCACGCCAACCGAAAGCCAGCCCATTCCCGCCAAAACGTAAGAGCACAAAAGCCTTAGTAAGAAGCCCGCGGCGCAGGCGACAAGCAGGTTGCCTATAACCGAGAAGTAGAAATTTCTAACGGGATATTTTCCGCCAAAGCCGTGTTTATGTAAAATAACGGGGTCAAACACCAAATATGTGGTCCAGTAAGACACAAGCGGTCCCAAAACTACGCCGATGACGCCGAAAAGCTTTACGCCGACCACCGACACGACTATATTAACTATCGCCGAGAAAATGGGGCGGTATTTTGCCTGCTGAAACAGTCCCATCGCGTTCCTGTATTTTCCGAGTGTTCCGCACAGCGAAAGCGTAAACAGTTCAAGACCGAGCAGCAGCGAAAAGGGCTGAGGAATAATCCATTTAGAGCCTATCCAAACCTTTATAAATTCATCCGCAACCACAAAAATTCCAACGCCTGCCGTTGCGCCGACAATCACCGATATAAAGATAGTCGACTTAAACACCAGGTACTCGTGGTCAACCTTTTTGGTTGTATGCAGGTTTCCGATACTGTGAACAACGGGGTCGAAAATCCTATTAAACAGGCCTTGAATAGCCACGTAAAAAACGTAGTAGTTGGAGTAAAGCGCCACCGCGCCAAGCCCCATACAAATCGACAAAACTATATTGCTTGCCGATTTTAGCACGACGGCATTGACCTTATACAGCATCAGCGCAAAGCAGTCCCCGATGGTATCCTTAACCTCTTCGCGACTTACCTTTTCCTCAGGCTTTTGACTGATATAAGGATATTTTTTACCTGCAATAATTGCGTACACAATGTTTTGTATAAGCACCATTGCAATAGCTATGACGAGATAAATTATAAAGTCGTGCCACAAAACGAGGGAAATAATTTGAAGCACGGTGGTTGCAATTGTTACTGCGTAGCCTGCAACCGTCAAGAGATATTCTTTTTGGTCGGCCTTTACAATAGCACTACGGTACGCAAAGAACAAATACGACGAAACGCTCTTGAAAAGATACAGGCAGTAGATGAATACTGCGTTTATTCCAAGATTTTCAAATTTTTCGTAGTCGTTGATAATAACCGGCAAGAACGGTATTAGGCACAGTCCTATTGCCGTAATAACAAGACCGATGACTCTATAGGCCTGCTTATAGAAATACATCCAAGCCTGCACGCGAGGCTTGTTATCCTGCGCAAGCGGCTCGTACAGTCTATACAGTATCGCCGTACCGACGCCAAGCTCAGCGAGCGAAAGCAGTGACAAAATATTGCTGAACAGGTCGCTGATGCCCAAATAATTTTCGCCCAGCGTGTTAATAAAAACCGAGCGGCTGACAAAGTTCATAACCAGCGTAACGACCTGAGCGCCCATGCTCGTTATAAAATTATACATTGAATTTTTAATTCGCGAGTTTTTCTTTCCCATTCACACAGCTCCAATTTAATTGCGCTTTGCTTCCAAAGCGCTTTTTTGTGTATTAAACTTAAGTAGTCATCATTTTGCTACCTTTCATTATACCATTATAATGAGATATGTGCAAGCCAATTTTTTATAGCCCGCTCCCACGCAAAAAACCTCTTTACAAAAAGTAAAGAGGCCACTGACTTCGTTTTCGCCGATTTATTATCCCAGCGGTATTTTATCGTTTTTATATACCGTTTTTAAAACGTTATCGCGTGAGAAAATGTAAATTGTGTTTCTATGAATTAAAACGACGCTATCCTCGTGTCGTTGCTCGATTTCTTCAATTAAATCTGCGGAAGATTTCTTAATTTGTCTTTTGCTCCTGCCGTACCGATAAGCATCTAAAGCGGCGGCGTACCTTTTTTGACTCTCTCTTATTCCAAGCCGCTCATACATTCGCTCGTGAGCATGATTCGTAATGCTGATGGGATATTCATCGGGGCTGTAAAAGCCCTCCTCGTCGCAAGCTTTTGTATCGAAAAATCTATTATACTGACCCTTATTATTTTTTCCTAATTTATTGTAGCCTTCCTCGTTGTATCCGTTAACATCGTAACCAAAAAAATCATACCCATAGTCGTCAAACTTGGTTCCGTTTCTATGAATGCGATTATGATCAAAGCCCCTTTTGTCGTAGCGAGATTTTGTTTTTCGCTTAGGTTTGCGTGGCGAAAATAACAAAAATAATATTATCGCAAATAATATTACTACGAGCAATATGGTTGCTATAGGAAAATATTCCAATTCATAGTCACCGCCTTTAATATTGTATTTCCGTTCCCTCGTATTTGCCCGGGACCTTGTCGGCAAACTCAAAAAACAGTTTTCTCATTTCGTCAGCTGTTGCCTTTTCCGCCGCAAACGAAACGTAAGAATGTTTTTCGCTTCCGTAAACGGATCTATCGTAGAATATATAGTTACCAACAGGGGATCCAAAACCATTTTTAGGCATCCTAATACGTTCTTGGTAATTTTCTTTTGTGAATTGAATAGCGTCAAATATCAATTCAAGAGAATTTACCGAATAAGGTCGCGGTATTTTTGTAATAACCTCACGAATGACCGAATATTCTATTTTCCCTTTTTGTGAATAGTCCTCGTCGGAAAAATTCCTAAGACAAAGATCTTCATCAGTGTGACCCTCGCCCTTATCGATCTTTATATGCTCAAAAAAAGCTTCAAAAGCAGGATATTTTTTGCATATACTCAGTATGGCGTTTTTGTTTCTATTGGAATGAAAAACGCCTTCATACTCATATTCAATAATCGAAACACTCATTTCAAAAAGGCAGTTTTGATAATGCACATCTCTATTTTGCATTATTTCTTCTATCGCCTGTAAAACCAAATCGGGATTTACTGATTTTTTCAGCCTGTAAGTTATGACAACGTATTCTTTCATATAATCACCGCCCTTTTAATGTATTATAGCATATCGGCGGTGGGTGGTGCAAGAGGTGGTGTCCGTATGTTTTGGTACACCTTTTTTGCGTGGGGCACATACAATGTGCTGAGGTGAGCTTATGCAGCAAAAACTAATCCTACCCGACGCCGTGGCGGTCGTTCGCGGCTCGGGCGCCTGCCATAATCTATACGGGCAGGTGCGCTTCTATTCGCGGCGGCAGTGTGTTCTTGTTGAGGCGGACATTAGGGGACTGCCCGATACTGAAACGGGCTTTTTCGGGTTTCATATCCACGCAGGAGAAAGCTGCTCGGGAGCTGATTTTGCGGACACGGGCAGTCACTACAATCCTGACGCGGCGACGCATCCTTCCCACGCAGGCGACCTGCCACCGCTACTCTATTGCCGCGGCGGTGCCTATCTTATGGCCGCTACAAATCGCTTTAGTGTAGAGGAAATCATCGGTCGCACGGTGGTAATCCACAATATGCC
>CAZDLQ010000116.1:0-4212 GCA_964506315.1 uncultured Oscillospiraceae bacterium | reverse complement strand
GTAGCAATACAACTCGCCTTTGGCGAATAAAACTGGCGTTGTATCCTTGCGGGTACAACGCCAATCAGCCTCGGTTTTTGTTGCCTCTCAATGCGCCTTGACAATAAACACATTTGCCGATAAAATATAATAGTTAACGTAGAAAAACTTTAAGGATGAATGGCTATGTCACAAAAAACAAACTGTTCACAAGCAAATATAAAACAGCCGATGTCGCCATTGAGAAAAAGATACATTGCAAGACTCGTCGGAAGGTGTGTGGTGCTGGCGATAAGCCTTGCGCTTTTCTTTGCGTTTCCAAGCGCGTTTGATATATTAAACGGCTGGAGTTTTTTCAGTAAATTTTCAATGTTTCATATACTTTGGGTAATTTGGCTTATTGATATGATATGTCAGCTAATTCCCATTAGACATCATATCCCCCTCGGCTCGCAAAAGCTGTTTCGCAACCGTTTTAGGCCCATACGCGAGAAAATAAACCGCCCCGCGCTGAAAAAGCATATTTCAGCGACCACAAAGGCGGCGGGAAGGGTAATGATTTTGTGGGTTTCACTGGTGGCGGTTATCGGTGCGCTTTACTATTTGGGCGTCATTGATAAAAAGATGCTTTTGCTTATTTCAATCGTCTTTTATGTGTGCGATTTAATTTGCGTTTTGATATGGTGTCCTTTTAGACTCATTCTTAAAAATCGCTGCTGCACTACCTGCCGCATTTTTAATTGGGACCATTTGATGATGTTTAGCCCGCTTGTGTTTATGGGCGGCTTTTATGCCTTGAGCCTGTTTGCGTTGGCGTTTGTGGTGTGGCTTGTTTGGGAGATATCAATTTTGGTTTACCCCGAGCGTTTTTGGGAATTTTCCAACGACGCCCTGAAATGTTCAAACTGCACCGATAAATTATGCACACAGTATTGCCAAAAACTGCGATAAAACGGATAAAATTAAAGTTGGTAGGGAACGACCTATGTGTCGTTCCGCTAAATAAAAACGGGCGATTCGTGAATCGCCCCTACAAATCCTATCGAATATAAATTAAAACCGTAGGGGCGGATATTATCCGCCCGCAAAAAAAGCGAGGTGAATTTCACCTCGCTTTTTTAAGTGTGTTTAAAACGGCGTCCTTGATGTTTTCCATTCCCTTAACGGAAGGGTGGCCGAGCTTGCAGTTTTTGTCAATGGCATCAAAGGTTATTTCGGTTATGTTGTATTTTTCACAGGCTGTTTTTAAGCAGCTTGTAATTTCGGGGCTAAGGTCTACGTTGATTAGACAGTAAATCTTTGCGTCCTTTAGGGTTATCTTAACAAGGTGCAAAAAATACGAGATGGCAGGCAACGCATAAAAAAGGTCGCCCTCGTCCCAGTCACTAAACTTCATTTCGCCCAAGGGCGCATTTGACCAGCTGTCATTAGTGCCGCCAAAAATAAACACGGTGTCGACTCGGTTTTGCTCAAAAAAACCGCTGTCGACAAGCTGCCTAAACCTGTATATAAAGGAAGAAGACGTGGAACAGTCGCGATTATTATACCCCGTGTAGCCGATGGTTGACCCCGACCAGCTGTTGTTTAAAATAAGGTTTAATTTCGCCTGTTTGCAAACCTGATACCACCAGGTTTGCGACACGTGTCTAACGTCGGTGTGCGGATGCTCCCTTTCGCAGTAATAGGCCTCATACCCCTCGGGTATGTGTCCCTCAAAGGTCGAGTAGCTGTCCCCGAAAATAATAGCGTTGTTTTCCATTACCTGCTCCTGTTTTTAAAACTCGCTTACGTTGTTTTTGATGTACTCGACTACTGATTCCTGCAGGGCGGGAAGGTCGTAGTATTTGTCGTCGAAGGCGTCAAAGTCAAAGCGCTTTGTTTGTTTAATATATCCGCGATGGCTTTGCACCTTAAAGGACTCAAGGTCCGAGAGGTCAATATTATTTTCCGTGATAAACTCCTCAAAAAGCTTTAGATGCTCACTTGCGCCAACGGTTTTCAGCGCCTCGCAAACGTACGGAGCCACCGCTCTTGACGAGTTTACAAAAAACTGACAAAGACCGCCGTTTTGCACCTCGGCATCGAACAAGCTCAAAATGTAAACCACCCTGCGCTCGCCTGAAAACTGCGCAAGTTCCTTGTCCTCGTCCTCGGCCTCATCAGCAATTTCAATATTTTGAAAATAGACCGTTTCAAATAAATCATCGTCATCAAGCGCAAGCAAATCCTCGCCGTGCATCTCTCGGTACGCTGACTGTTTTTCCATTATCTCGGATAAAAAAGCGTTTGGATCGAGGGTTAATTGCTCCATCATCTCGTTAAATTCGGGATCATCGTCGCGGTAGGTTATCATACGAATCGCACCGACAACGGCGACTATTATATTTGAAACAAGCAAAAACATTCCTATGTAAAGACAAACCTCGGACCATATCGAGCCGACTATAATAAGAATTATAGAAATCACAATCGACCCTAAATGACGAAATGCGGTTAAAAAGAAATGTGCTAAAAAACGAGAAAATTTACTCATAATATCACCTCCTATATTTGCCGCGTTTTTATAAGCGGTCCATAAGCTTTTCCTGCTTTTCGAGGAAACGCTTACGCTTTTGCTCGCTCAAATTACTGAATTTAATAAGCTTTTTGGCTATCTTTTTGTTTTTGGCAAGGCGCTTAACTCTACCAATTTGTATTGGGTAAATAAAAAGCAGGGTAAATATAAAGCTGATTCCAATGCCGCCCGCGAGCGTTACGCCTCTTGCGACCTTTAAAAATTCCTTTCGGTTTTCCTCAAAGGCGTCGGTAATAATGAAGCGCCCGTCTTTGCCGAAAGCCTCGTAGAACAGATACACTGCGGGATATAACCCTAATAAATCAAAGAGGAAGAGGTTTCCGAAAATGTAGGATTGTAAAGAAATTGTCAGCGTGTCGCCGTCCTGCACGTTTTTTGCGCGACAGCAGCAGCCTACGCGCAGTATTGCCTTGTTGACCGAGCCGACTAAAAAGCCCACCGCCTTTGCCTAAACGCTTCTAAATTTGTAAATTGCCTTTTGCAGTATATCGGGCAGCTGCGACTTGTCGCAGGTTTCAAAGACCTCAAGGGGTGTGTTCCAAGACTCTATTGAATCGTCCTTTACAACCGTTATATAGTA
Organism: uncultured Oscillospiraceae bacterium; assembly: GCA_964506315.1. Classification (GTDB taxonomy): domain Bacteria; phylum Bacillota; class Clostridia; order Oscillospirales; family Ruminococcaceae; genus SIG578. The sequence continues at coordinate 1,078 of CAZDLQ010000116.1, read as the reverse complement.
GGCTTTATCCTCGTCAACGTAACCCACGTCAATTTGCATACCGTCCTCGTAGGTGATAAGCAGCATATCCTCGCAGTCATCGCTAATGCTTCGAAGTTTGCCGCAGGCTAAATCTAATTTTTTGTATACGTCATCCCAGCAGGTTCCGCGTTTGTTTTGGCCCGCGCGTAAAAAATCAAATAATGCCATATATTCACCGCCTTTGCCTCATTATATCACAAATGATAAAAAAAGCAAATCAACATAGTAAATTTTTGCGCGTGGTTAATACAATGTAGGGGCGGATATCATCCGCCCGCAAAACGTAAAGGCCAAACGGGCGAACAATGTTCGCCCCTACGGATTTAATTATACGTTGGTTTAAACAACGTAGGGTGCGGCGGTTTCCGACGCCGGGGACTATTTCTGCCCCATGAACGCCTTTGCCCGGAGAAACTGCAACAACACCACCATTTCCCATTCGGGTCCCTTCCATTTCGAGGACTGCACCTTCTGGTCCTCCACCATTTCTTGTATTGCCGAGTGCTATTCTGACGGCGGCTCTACCTATCGCAACTTAAAGATTATGCCCGGCCCCAAGCCTTTGGGTGCCACCCATCGTCGTTTACATTCCATGTCCGGCGATGCCTTCCACTTAACTTCCGACCGCAAGGGTCCCTTAATTGAAAACGTGTACTTTGAAGGCATTCAGGACGACGGCATCAACATCCACGGCATTTATAACTGCATCGACACCGTCAAAGATCCTACCCATATGATTATGGCCACCAAGGGCGGCTTGGACTGCCGCGTCGGTGACACCCTGCGGATTTATAACGAGGACTTAAACATGATCCAGACCGTCAAGGTCGTGGAAGCAACCGACATCACCGAAAGCTATGACCCGGAAGAAAAACTCTCTTACCAAGCGCCTTATTCCAGATTCATTCCCCGCCAGTATTATGACCTGACGGTGGACGCGCCCCTCCAAGCCAACCGTGGCGACTGGGTGGTCGATGCCGATTGCATCGGCGAAGGTATGGTGGTTCGCGGTTGTACCTTCTACAACATCCGTCCCAGAGGTGTCTTGATCAAGTCC
>CAZDLQ010000115.1:0-4233 GCA_964506315.1 uncultured Oscillospiraceae bacterium | reverse complement strand
CCGGTATTATACTAACAAAGCTTGACGGAACGGCTAAGGGCGGTGTTGTTATCGCTATTAAGCACGAGCTTGATATTCCGGTAAGATACATCGGTGTAGGAGAGCAGGCTGACGATTTACAGGAATTTGATCCGCAACAATTTGCAAACGCGATTTTTGAGGTATAAATGATGAAATTTGTTATTGCAACAAAAAACAAACACAAGGTTATAGAATTTAAAAGAATTTTAGAGCCGCTTGGAATAGAGGCTGTATCTCAAGAGGAAGCAGGTATCTCGGCCGACGTTATTGAAGACGGAAACAGCTTTTCCGAAAACGCTGAAAAGAAGGCAAGAACAATAAGCTGTGCGGGTAATTGTATTGCTGTTGCCGATGATTCGGGAATTTGTATTGATGCGTTTGACGGCGGCCCCGGTATTTATTCTTCGCGCTTTTTGGGCGAGGACACACCTTACGTAGAAAAAAACGCAATTATCCTTGATAGACTTAAAGACGTAAAGGAAAAGGATAGAGGCGCAAGATACGTTTGTGCGATTTGTTGCGTGTTTCCTAACGGTGACGTTATTACCGCAAATGGTGTTTTCGAGGGAAGAATAGGCTATGAGGCAAAGGGAATAAACGGCTTTGGCTATGACCCGATTTTTTATGTTGGTGACAAAAGTATTTCGGAAATTTCCGAAGAAGAAAAGGATAAAATCAGCCATAGAGGCAAGGCACTTAATGAATTTGTGCAAAAACTTAGCGATTATATAACTAAACAAGGTGAAACAAATGTTAACAAGTAAACAAAGAGCAGCACTTCGCGGCTGTGCAAATCAAATTGATACAATACTGCAAATCGGCAAAGGCGGTATAAGTGACACTTTAATTAAACAAGCCGATGATGCTCTTACTGCACGCGAGCTTATAAAGTTAAAGGTGCTTGAAAATTGTGAGTACTCCGCAAAAGAAATTGCCGAAATGCTTTCAAAGGAAACAAACAGTGAGTCGGTTCAGGTAATCGGCTGCAAGGTTGTGCTTTTCCGTAGAAATCCCAAGAAACCGATGTACGACACTTATTTGAAATAGGTGATTTAATGAGTAATGCTCAAAAAATTGGCATATACGGCGGTAGTTTTAATCCTGTTCACAACGGGCACGTAAATCTTGCCAAAAATTATATAAAACATCTTGAACTTGATTTACTGCTTGTTATCCCCACAAGAATTCCGCCACACAAAACTAACAGTCATTTAGCTAATGGTGAGGATAGGCTAAATATGCTTAAATTAGCATTTGAGGGCGTTTCAGCGGTTGAGGTGAGCGATATTGAGCTTACTTCAAATGAAACGAATTATACAATTATAACCCTTGAAAAACTAATTAAAATTTATCCCAACTCGCAGTTTTATTTAATTGTTGGCGGAGATATGTTTCTTTCATTTGATACTTGGCGTGAGTATGAGCGCATAATGTCTATGTGCAAAGTTTGTGCCGCTCCGCGACACGCAGGTGAAATTGAAGAAATATATAAGTTTAGAAATAAAATTGACCCGAACGAAACCAAAACAATTATTCTTGATCAAAACGTTATAGACATTTCTTCTACACAGGTTAGAGAGAACGCTAAAAAAAGGGAAGAACTTAAAAATCTTGTGCCCGAAAAGGTTTTTGAATATATTGTTTTAAAGGATTTGTATAGAAATGACTGATATTCAAACAATTAAAAACGAGCTTGAGGCTATGCTTTCTCCAAAGCGCTTTGAACATAGCTTGTGTGTGGCAAAAAGAGCGGTTGAGCTTGCTAAGATTTACAATCAAGACGAGCAAAAGGCATATATCGCCGGACTTGTCCATGATGCGTGCAAGGAAATTTCTAAGCCCGAGCAGTTGAAAATTATAAATGAGTTTGGTATAATACTGACTGATATTGAAAAGAATGAATCAAACATTTGGCACGGATACGCGGCAAGCGGTTACGTTAGGCAAAAATGGGGTATTGTTGACGAGGAAATTTTAAACGCAGTAAAATATCACACTTGCGGTAGAGGTGATATGTCGACGCTGGAAAAAATCATTTTTGTTGCCGATCTCACGTCCTATGATAGAGATTATTCCGACGCTGAAGAAATAAGAAAAATATCAGAAAACAGTCTTGATGAAGCAATTTATAACTGTTATTTATACATTCTTCCATTTATAATAAATAGATGCGGAAGAATTACGCAAAATACAGTAGACTGTTATAATGACAGCGTAAAAAATTTAAAGAAAAAAGAGATGAGTAAATGAATTCACGTGAGAAAGCTATTAAAATTGCGAATTTAATTGACAAAAAGCTCGGTGAAGACGTAAAGGTATTGAAGGTAGAGGGTATAACGTCGATAACTGATTACTACGTTATTGCTACTGCAAAAAACACCTCTCACGCAAAGGCTCTTTGTGATGAGGTTGAAGAAAAGATGAAAAAAGACGGTGTCTCTCCCCGCAATATTGAGGGTTACCAGTCAGCTATGTGGATTCTCTTGGATTTTGAGAACGTTATTGTGCATTTATTCTACGAGGAAACAAGGAAATTCTACAACTTAGAACATCTTTGGGCCGACGCCGAAAGAGTATCATTTTTAAGCGAATAATTTTTTGGGGGAAAATAAAGTGGATTACAATTTTAAAGAAATCGAAAAGAAATGGCAAAAAGTATGGGATGATGAAAAAGCATTTGCGGCTACGACTGACTACTCCAAGCCCAAATTCTTTGGACTCGTTGAGTTCCCGTATCCTTCGGGACAAGGACTGCACGTAGGACATCCTCGTTCATACACTGCACTTGATATTATCTCAAGAAAGAAAAGACTTCAAGGCTTTAACGTTTTGTATCCTATGGGTTTTTTTAATGATACGGCGACCACCGAGATCTACACAATTAAAAATCACATTCACCCCGAGGTTGTTACTGCAAAAAATGTTGAGAATTTTAAAAGACAGTTAAAATCTCTCGGCTTTTCATTTGACTGGGATAGGGAAGTAAACACAACCGATCCCGGATACTACAAATGGACACAGTGGATTTTCTTGCAGCTTTTCAAAAAAGGACTTGCTTACAAAAAGAAAATGTCAGTAAATTGGTGTACGTCTTGTAAGTGCGTTTTGGCAAACGAAGAGGTTGTAAACGGTGTTTGCGAACGCTGCGGAAGCGAAGTTGTTCACAAGGATAAAGAACAATGGATGCTTAAAATCACAGAGTATGCACAGCGCTTGATTGACGATCTTGCTGACGTAAACTACATAGAAAGAGTTAAAACGTCGCAAATCAACTGGATCGGCCGTTCGGTTGGTGCTGAGGTTGATTTCTCCACAAGCGTTGGAGATACTCTTAAGATCTACACAACTCGTCCTGATACGCTTTTTGGTGCAACCTATATGGTTATTTCTCCCGAACATCCTTTAATTGATGAGTGGAAGGATAGCCTTGAGAACTATGATGAGGTTATTGCATATAGAGTTGAGGCATCGAGAAAGTCTGATTTCGAGAGAACTGAGCTTGTAAAGGATAAAACAGGTGTAAAGTTAAATGGCATTATAGCTATAAACCCTGTAAATAACACAAATATTCCCATTTTTGTTTCCGATTACGTTCTTATGACATACGGAACAGGCGCAATTATGGCGGTTCCTGCACACGATACTCGTGACTATGACTTCGCAAAAGCGTTTGATTTGCCTATTATTGAAGTTGTAGCAGGCGGTGATATTGAGAAGGAAGCGTTTACCGATTGCCAAACCGGTATTATGGTAAATTCAGGCTTTTTAAACGGTATGTCGGTTGAAGAGGCTAAAAAGGCTATAACAGAGTGGCTTGAAAAAGAGGGCAAGGGTATTCCAAAGACCAACTTTAAGCTTAGAGACTGGGTATTCTCACGTCAAAGATATTGGGGTGAGCCTATTCCTATGGTTTACTGTGAGAAATGCGGTTGGGTTCCTCTTGATGAGAGCGAGCTTCCGTTAAAGCTTCCCGAGGTTGAGCATTACGAGCCTACTGATAATGGTGAATCTCCCTTAGCCGCAATGGATGAATGGGTAAATACAACCTGCCCTTGCTGTGGCGCACCCGCAAAGAGAGAAACCGACACAATGCCTCAATGGGCTGGCTCTTCGTGGTATTTCTTACGTTATTGTGATCCCGACAACGTAAATGCACTTGCAGCAAAAGAAGCCCTTAATTACTGGATGCCTGTTGACTGGTATAACGGCGGT
>CAZDLQ010000114.1:0-4250 GCA_964506315.1 uncultured Oscillospiraceae bacterium | reverse complement strand
ATACGAGAATTTCGAGTCAGCCCCGTTATGACCACTTCGATACGTCTGCATATATGTTAAGCTCCGTTTGGAGCGAAACGTGCTATTAAAATTTTACCAAGCGGGGCGTCCCGTTATGTCCTGTTGCGGTACCCGAAATTTTCGCTCGCTATCGCTTCACAAAATTTCGACCGCGGCCACTCCTTACGCCTCGCTTGCTCTCGCACTGCGAGCGCTCGGCGCCGTCCCCACTTCGATACGTCTGCATATATTTGATGCGGACATTATTATACCAAATCCGAGCCGAAAGGTCAACCTTTTTTGCGCAAATTTTTAAAATACTCCAATAAAAAAGTGCCGACAGTGAAGCTGTCGGCACTTTTACGCGGCTTTATTTGCTGTTTAAACTGACAAAATCCGCAACGGCATCTCTAATATACTGCGCGGGGTCGGCGGACAGCTCGCTCTTGCAGGCACTAATGCCTTTTTGCACCGAGACGGGATGATTTAAAGCAAAGACCACGCGATTGACGGCTTCTTCGGGCGTGAATGCCGCCGCCGCAAAACCATTCGAGGTCATAAAATCAATGTTGCGAGTTTCACAACCGGGCACGGCGTTGATGTAAACAATCGGCGTTTCCTTGAATATGGCCTCGGTGGTGCTAAGTCCGCCTGCCTTGGTAAGATATAGGTCGGCGGCGTCTAAATAAAGTGGAATATTTTTTGTGTAGGGAATAGGAAAAACGTTGGGAAAATCGGATGAGGCAAGTCGGTCAAACAGCCGCCTGTTGTTTCCGCAGGCAGCCACAATAACGGCTTCCTCGTGAAAACGACGCGATAACAAAAATGCAAGCTTGTACATAGGACCACAGCCCATACTTCCGCAGGATAAAAACACCATTTTCTTGTTTTGCGAAAGCCCGAGAATGTGCCGCGCATTTTGCTGAGTTTCCGACGAAATAAAGCTTGAGTAAACCGGAATACCGCTCGGCCTAACCTTGTCCCTCGGAATACCGTTTTTCTCGTATTCAGCAATAATTTGCGGATGCGCGACAAAATAAATGTCAGCATCCGACTCGGGCGTTCCGGGGCAACAGGTGTAGTCGGTTGCCACAAGCATAAGCGGAATTTTTATTCCCGTTTTCTTTTTAAGCTCGTTTACAAGTATCGAGCCAAAGGTATGTGTGCAAATAATTGCATCAAAATGATTTTCTTCAAGATATTTGTGAAGCTTGCCTACACCGCGACGCAGCTGATTGCATATAAACTTGGGGGAATGCCGCTCCTCAAACCTGTAGCCTACGCCAAAAAGCTTGGGTAGCCTTTTGTATAAAAAGACGTGACCGTCACAAATAACGTCGTCCTCAACCTGCGAAAGAAACATAAGCGCACTCTTGATTTCGCAGGTGTCACCGCTACGCTCGGCCGCCTCTTTAATTGCTTTGGCGGCGGTGTTGTGACCCTGTCCCGTGCTGCACGAAAGTATAAGTAAACGCATTTTTATTTCTCCTCGTGAGAATTATTTTCATTTTCGAGATTTTTTCTTTGACGCACCTTTAGGTGAATAAAACCGTAAGCCGCCGCGGCAAACGCTCCGAGAGCATCGACAATGAAATCGTCCATTGTGTCGCGTAGTGCGGCTCGACCAATAAGCTCGGTGCCGTCTTCAAGACGGAACTTTTGCATATTAAGCCCCAAAATGCCGTCAAATGAATATTCGTAAATTTCCCATACAAGACCAATGGCTATCGCAAAACAAAATGCAAAAAGCGAAACGAATATGGGCGAAAGATTTACACTGGTGTTTTTGTCGCGGTTTAAAATGTCGATTACCATAAACCCGAAAAAGCCCAGCATAACACCGCTAAGGGTGTGCAGTATGGTGTCCCAATGCGGAACACGGTAGTAAAAATCCCTAACCTCGCCAAGCGTTATGGCGCAGTATAGAAACACAAGATACATTATATTTAAGGCATACGGAATTTCAAGACTAAAACGCTTTTCCAAAATGGACGGAATGTGAATTACAATAATGCCGAGTATACACTCAAGCAGCATTAAAGAATAATCCGAAATCGGACGCGCGTCACTTAAAACACCGTTTGCAATAAGTGCCATCTTAATTGCTAAATAAATTACAGGTATTATAAAACTGATAAGTACCGTAAAATAGAGGATTTTTGAAAATTTGCGCTTGTTTTTCATAAGCACTCTCCTTAACGTACTATTTCAACAATGTCACCCAAATCGCAGCGCAAATACGCGCAAATTTGGATTAGCACCGAAAGGGAAACCACCTTGTTGTGATTAAGCTTGTTAACCGTCGCGGGACTCAGTAGCTTTCGCAAATCGTTTTTCTTTAAGTCGCGGTCAATAAGCAGCTTCCAAAGCTTTTTGTAGCTTATCTCGGCCTTGTCGAGCTTTGACACAATACCACCCCCAATATTGTTTTGTTTTGATTAGTATAGCATATTATATGTGATCTTTCAATAGCTTTAAGTTTTAAAAAAAGTATGCTTTCGCGAACAAATTATTTTTAAACCTGAACAAAATGTATAAAAAGTAAACCCAAGCGCATTTAACGCTTGGGCTCTAAAATTAGAAATCAGTGTTAACAACCTCGGGAGCGGACTCCATAAGTTCAGGATTTTTAAGAAGCTTTTCAATCTCGTGGAAGCACTTTGCATAGTAAGCGCCCGAAGCGATTCTCTCGTCACAAACAACGCCGAGAGGCATAACCTTTTCAAGCTTAATCTCGTTGTCTTTGATAATGGGCTTGTTCTCGCTGTTGCCGATGGTGATAATTTGACCAACCGTTCCAAAATCATAGATGTGGTGGAAAATGTGGTTTGTTCTAATACTTGCAAGGTTTGAAATAACCATAGAAGCGTGGAACGGGGAAGCGTTGATAACCGCCTTGGGTAAAAGCCCGTGCTTGTCAGCCCACTTGATAATAGCAACAGCGGGACCGAGGAGAAAAGCAAACTTTGTAAGCTTATGCATAAGCTCGTCGGTTTTGTTGCTGTCTTCTTGACGGTTGTCTTCAATGTATTTGTTCATTTTATCGTTTACGTCAAAAACGGTATCGGTAAGTTCAAAGCTAAGCTTGCCCATTGTGCCTTCAGCGCCAACTGCACGCTGAACAACCATTGCAACGATAAGCTCGTTTCGTGAATAGATTTTTCGGTTAACTACAAATCTGTTAAGCGCGGGATATTTTGCGCAGGTTCTCACGTAAGCCGCAATAATAAGCGCGAGATGACTAAGCTTAACACCCTCGGCTCTCTTTTTAACTATGTATTCGTGCATAGGCTCATAAGGTAAATGAACCGTTACGCTATTACAAGCATCACAGCGTTTGTCCATAATATAAGGCGCGATGGTATACATCATATCGGCGCCCTTAAAACGTTTTCCGTCTTTTCTTGCCATAAATTTCACCTAACCCTCAAGTTTATTTTGTATTATTATACTACAAAAATTGACATATTACAAGGCTTTATTTTTTTGGCGTTTTCGTTGACTTTTATGCTATAATTTGGTAAAGTAAATACGAGCGATAAACCGCTTAAAAAGCTTAGTAAAAGGGGAAAAATTATGAGCTTATCAAGAAATGAAAAATGCGGAATGATGATGTATCACGTTGACGTGTCAAGAATCGGTCCGTGGGAAATGGAACGCTTTATAAACAAAGGCTATACAAACGGCTACTGCGTTCAGCTCACTCACGAAATCGGTCAGGTTATTATGCAGTGCAAATTAGCACTTAAATATGATGATATGGTATGGCTCGGCGCACCTATTTTCCGTAGTCAAAACGAGAGCTTAGAGGCTTATATGGAGAGGGTAGACGCAGGCGTTCAAAAGATAAAGGATGAGGGCGCTTGGGATGCCGTTGTAGGCTTCCATTGGGACGAGCCTATTTTAAATAAACAAACAAATGAGGATTTCTATGCTATGACAAAGGCTCTTTCCGAGAAATACGGTAAGAGAATTTTCCCCGTTTTCTCCTGCTATGAGATTACGGGCTATAAGGGCAATGAAGAGGATAAGCTTGGTGAAATTCAGTTTGAAAAATACGCAAGCGAATATATCACCGATATCGGCTTTGATAGCTACGGTCAGGATGTTCGCCCCGAATATGCCGAGGCAATGCGCCCCAAAATTGAAGCATTTGCAAAGCGCTTTCCCGAGGTTACAAGCGCTGAGGCTTACTACCGCTTCTACACCAAAAAGCTTAAAGAGCTTATGATTGGCGAGCCTAATATTTG
>CAZDLQ010000113.1:0-4305 GCA_964506315.1 uncultured Oscillospiraceae bacterium | reverse complement strand
TAACCGCGTATCAAAAACTGTCAAGGGTGGTAGAATTTTTAAGTTCGCTGCTCTGGTAGTCGTAGGTGACGGACAAGGAACCGTAGGCTTCGGCTTAGGCAAGGCAGGAGAAGTACCTGACGCTATCCGCAAAGGTATTGAGGACGCGAAAAAGAATTTAGTTAAAGTATCCCTCAAAGGAACAACTATTCCTCATGAGGTAATCGGAGCTTACGGTGCAGGTAGAGTTCTTATGAAACCCGCTGCTCCCGGTACCGGTGTTATCGCCGGCGGTCCCGTTCGTGCAGTTATCGAGATTGCAGGAATTAAGGACATTCGTACCAAATCGCTCCGTAGCAATAATCCGTGCAATGTGGTCAGAGCTACCATTCAGGGCTTGGCATCCTTAAGAGATGCTCAGCAGGTTGCTGAAATTCGCGGAAAAAGCGTAAAAGAAGTAATGGTAGGTTAAGGAGGGCACAAAAATGATTAAAATTACTCTTAAAAAGAGCCTCATTGGTTGTAAAGATGACCAAATCGCTACAGCTTATGCCCTTGGCCTCAAAAAAATTGGTGATGTTACCAGCCAGCCCGACAATGCGGCTACAAACGGTAAGATCAGAAAAATTTCCCACCTCGTAGAGGTAGAAAAAGCATAAGAGCTTTAAGGAGGTGCGACCGAAATGAAATTGTTTGAATTATCACCTGCTGAAGGCTCACGCCGCGACGCTTACCGTAAAGGTAGAGGCGCTGGCTCGGGAAACGGAAAAACAGCAGGAAAAGGACATAAGGGCCAGAAAGCAAGAAGCGGCGGCGGAGTTCGTCCCGGTTTTGAAGGTGGCCAAATGCCTCTTGCAAGACGTGTTCCGAAGAGAGGCTTCAACAACATTTTTGCTACCAAGTATGTTGGAATCAACGTAAGCGCACTTAATCAGTTTAAGGATGGCGCAACTGTTGACGAGGCAGCACTTGTAAGCGCAGGTCTTGTTAAAAAGACACTCGACGGCATTAAGATTCTCGGAAAAGGAGAGCTCGAGCGTAAGCTTACCGTAAAGGTTACCGCGTTCTCCAAGACTGCTCGCGAAAAGATTGAGCAGGCCGGAGGAAAGGCCGAGGAGGTGTAAAGTATGCTTCAAATACTTAGAAACGCATGGAAAATCATCGAGCTAAGAAAGAAAATACTTTACACATTACTAATTGTTGTTATTTTTAGAATCGGTTCGGCAATTCCCGTTCCCTTTCTTGATATGAGTAATCTCGGTAACCTTGCCGAGCAGCTTAGTGGAGACGGCAGCCTGTTTGGATATATGAATATGCTTACAGGTGACTCCTTCTCAAAAGCAACCCTTTTTGCTCTTTCCATTCAGCCGTACATTAACGCTTCCATTATCGTACAGCTTCTCACAGTTGTATTTCCTTCATGGCAGCGTTGGGCTAAGGAAGAGGGCCCCGAGGGCAAACGCAAAATCAACCGCGTAAACCGCATATTCACATTTGCGCTTGCGCTTATGATGGCTATCGGTTACTACTTTACTCTTAGAAGTAATAACATTGTTGCTGTTACTGACGGATTCTATGGTGTATTCTCAGCAATAGCAATCATCTCTGTATTTATCGCAGGCTCATCAATCATCGTATGGCTTGGCGAGCTTATCAACCAAAAAGGAATCGGAAACGGTATTTCCATCATCCTTTTTGCAGGTATTGTTTCAAGACTTCCCGACGCAGCTACAATGCTTTGGGGATACTTCACAGGCGAAAAGGTTCTCTATAAGTTCCTTGTACCCCTGGTTTTAGTTCTTGCCGTAGTGGTTATCGGCTTTATCGTTTTGATGACCGAGGCAGAGAGAAGAATTCCCGTTCAGTATGCAAAGCGCGTTGTTGGCAGAAAACAATACGGTGGACAAAGCTCTTATATTCCTATCAAGGTAAATATGAGCGGTGTTATGCCGATAATCTTTGCAAGCTCAATTGTAAGCCTTCCCGGCATTATAATTTCGTTCTTTAACATCACAAGTGAATGGGCAACAAAATTTGTGTCGATCTTTAACTATAACTCGGCACTTTATGCAGTAGCATATTTCTTGCTCATCATTTTGTTTAACTATTTCTACGTATCAATCCAGTATAATCCTATTGAAATTGCTAATAATCTTCAAAAGAATAACGGCGCAATTCCCGGTTACCGTGCAGGTAAACCTACCTCGGATTATATCATTAAGGTATTAGGCAAGATTATCTTAATCGGCGCCTTCTTCCTCGGATTTGTAGCAGTAATGCCTATCGCATTACAAGGCATCACAGGCCTTAACATCGCACTCGGCGGAACAACCGTTCTCATCGTTGTTGGTGTTGCTCTTGAAATAGTTAAGAACCTTGAATCTCAAATGATGATGCGTCATTATAAGGGATTCCTTGAATAAGGTGATCTAATGAATTTAATTCTTCTCGGAGCTCCCGGAGCAGGAAAGGGAACACAGGCGGAGGTAATTTGCCAGAAGCTTTCCATTCCTGCTATCAGCACGGGAAACATTATTCGCGAGGCTATCAGAAATGAAACCGAGCTTGGCCGAAAGGCAAAACAATATATCGACGAGGGCGCCCTCGTTCCTGATGCTGTCGTAATTTCGATAATCAAGGAACGACTCTCGGAAAGCGACTGTGAGAATGGCTTCATTCTTGACGGTTTCCCGAGAACAGTGCCTCAGGCACAAGCCCTTGACGATATGGGTGTAGAAATTGATAAGGTTGTGGATATTGAGGTTGCGGATGAGGTTATTTGCTCTCGCCTCTCAGGCCGTAGAGTTTGCAAAACCTGCTCCGCAAGCTACCACTTGGACTTTAAGCCGTCGGCTGACGGTAAAACCTGCGACAAATGCGGCGCTGAGCTCATTTGCCGTAAGGACGATGAGCCCGAAACGGTTCTCGAAAGACTGCGCGTGTATCACGAGCAAACCGAGCCGCTTATCAGTTTTTACAAAGAAAGAGGCAAGCTTGTTGTAGTACAGGGTCAGGATAAGGTAGAAGATACCACACGCCTAACTTTAGCAGCTATTGAGGAGTAATCTTTATGATAGAGCTTAAAACAGCAAGCCAAATCGAAAAAATGAGGGTCGCAGGACGGCTTACAAGACAGGCTTTAGAGCTTGCCGGCAGTATGATAAAGCCGGGTGTAACAACCGGCGAAATCGACAAAGCCGTTCACGACTTTATCGTAGCCAACGGAGGTACTCCTTCGTTCTTAGGCTACAGTGGCTATCCCGCTTCGGTTTGCTTATCGGTAAACGATGAGGTAATCCACGGAATTCCCGGTAAACGCGTTCTTTGCGAGGGTGACATTGTCAGTGTAGACGTCGGCGCTATGGTTGACGGCTGGCACGGTGATAATGCGGCAACCTTCCCCTGCGGAAAGGTTTCGCCCGAGGCCCAAAAGCTTATGGACGTTACCCGCGAGTGTCTTGAAATCGCGATTTCTATGGTAAAGCCCGGAGTTCGCCTCGGCGACATTGGCTACGCCATTCAAAGTCATGCGGAGGCACACGGCTACGGCGTTGTCAGAGAGTTTATCGGACACGGAATCGGTAGCGAAATGCACCAGGGTCCCGATGTTCCAAACTACGGAAAACAGGGTAGAGGAATTCGTCTTGAAAAGGGTATGACCATCGCTATAGAGCCGATGATAAACCAAAAGGGAGCAAAAGTTTTAATGTTAAATGACGGCTGGACTGTCGTGACAGGAAGCGGAAGCCTTTCTGCTCATTTTGAGAACACAATAGCGGTTACCGATGACGGTGCCGAGGTTCTCACAAAGATTTAGTCTTTGCCTGAGAGGGTTGTCTGCTCAAAGGCGGGCAGAAAAAGCAGTTTTTACGTCGGACAAAACGAAAAGTAAAGTTATTCCCTATCTCAGTGGGGAAGCGGCTGACTTGAAATTTGGCTTGAACGGCTTAAAAAAAGATAAATCACGGGCTAAGGCCCACAAAAGCCTTTGCGAGGAGGTTATCAGTTTGTCAAAGGAAGATGTAATTGAAATTGAAGGTACAGTACTTGAAGCCCTGCCCAATGCAATGTTTCAGGTAGAACTGCCCAACGGTCATAAGATTCTTGCACACATCTCAGGAAAATTGCGTATGAACTATATCCGCATTCTTCCCGGTGACAAGGTGACCGTGGAAATGTCACCCTATGATTTAACAAAGGGACGCATCACTTGGCGCTCCAAATAAGCCGGTGACGTCACACAAAGGCAATAACAATAAAGCACAAAACGGTCTTATATAGACCAAGGAGGTATACATTATGAAAGTTAGACCTTCGGTAAAGCCC
>CAZDLQ010000112.1:0-4341 GCA_964506315.1 uncultured Oscillospiraceae bacterium | reverse complement strand
AGCCTCCCTCTGACGAGGGAGGTGGCAAAACGAAGTTTTGACGGAGGGAGAGAAAGCTAAAGACTTTGAATATTTTAACTCTTCTCTCCCTCAGTCATTTTTGCAAAATGACAGCTCCCTCGTCAGAGGGAGCCGAGAAGGGTTACTTCTTTATTTGAACTCCGTCGTGTCGAATAGTGTAATTCTCTTTATAAATCAGCTCGCTTGCGGTGACAAAACTGTAACCCTCTTTTTTTAGAGCCTCAAGAATTTTATCAACAGCTTCGGGCGTGTTCTCGGTATCGTTGTGAAACAGCACTATACTGCCGCCTTTAGCGTTTTCAGTCACGTTTTTCACCATCTCATCAACACTCTTTTTTTGCCAATCACGGCTGTCAACGTCCCACTGAACCGCATACATTTTTAGGCTCTCAACCTGCGTTAAAAGCGTGTTGTTGTACTCGCCGTAAGGCCCTCTATAGAGCGTCGGCGCCTTGCCCGTTACCGCAGCGATCTTACCGTTGCAGGCCTTAATATCCTCAAGCAGCTGCTCGGCACTCATAGAACTAATGTGCGCGTGCGCGTCGGAGTGATTGGCGCACTCGTGCCCGTCGGCGTAGATCTTTAAAACGTCGTCAGGGAAACGACTTACCCACTCGCCAGTAAAGAAAAATGTCGCCTTGGCGCCGTGTTTTTTTAAAACCTCTAAAAGCTTGTCGGTATCGCTGTTTCCCCAAGCCGCATCAAAGGTGATAGCGATTTTTTTCTCATCGGTGTCAACGCTGTAGATGGGCAGCTTGCGCGTTGATGCCTTGCCGCTAACGGCGCGCACACCGTACGAAACCTGCGAAACCAAAAGCACACAAAGCGCGGTGGCAAGCGCCAAAAACGCAAAATCCCTTTTTCCTAAACATAAAAACCTCATTTTATCACCTCTAAAAAGTCTATGCAAAAACAAGACCTTAAAGACGCGTTTTTAAAAACACTTTTTATCCTTTGTGCATAAAATAAAGTTAGATGCCCCGCCGAAAAAACTCGCAGGTGGATGCGGGGCGGTGGGGACGGCTGTTCCCTTTAAAAAAGCCGACCTGCTTTATGCCGCCTGCTTTATATAAAAAACGCCTCTCCCAAAAAGGAGAGGCGTTTTAGATTTATCTTTAGAATTTTTCCCAAGGAATATCAACGGTTTTTTCGCCCGACATAAGCTCGTTTACGTGCTTAAATAGCGGAATTTTATCCATATCAAACTTTCCTGCGGCACATTTAAGCTTTAAAGCCTCGTCAAGCGCGCGGGTAGCGCTAACCGACTCAAGCGTCATTCCGCGAAGCTTTTCAAGCGCCTCAGTAACCGTAAGTCCACGTCCGAGAAGCACGCCGATTTCACGGTTTCTACCGCTTTCGATGGTAATATAAAGGTCGGAAACACCGTAAACTATGTTTTTCTCGGCATTACCGCCAAAGCCCTTTATAATAATTTCCATCTCGCGAATACTTTGCGCAAGCAGTCCCGAAAGGGCGTTGTAATGCGGCCTGCAGCCAAGTCCTTCTTTAGACTCAGCCACGCCGATAGCCATAGAAACGGCAAGCGCGTAAATGTTCTTTATGGCCGATGCCATCTCAAAGCCCGCTACGTCGGTGGTGGTGTTAATGTGATAGTATGGGGTTTCAAGCAAAGCGCGAATATTCTTTAAAATCTCACGACTGTAGCCGCAAATTCCGATAAAGGTGTTGTGCCTGCTTGCAAGCTCGTGGCTGATACAAGGACCGCCAATAGCAAAAAACGGCACACGATGGTCGCATTTTTCCTCAAAATAATCAACAAACGAGCAAATCTCGCCGTTACCCTTACTGTGAAGACCCTTGGTAACAAGCAAAACGGGCGTGCCATCGGCAATACGCGGCAAAACGTCATTTGCAAACCACTCTACACCAAAGCTGCTGATACCTGCAACCACAAGGTCGGTGTTTGGCAAAACGTCGCAAAGCTCCTCAATTTGATGGTACGAAATACCCTCGGGAAGAGAACGCTTTAGGCCCAAATGATAACCGTCTTTTTTAAGTCTTACGATAATATCCTTGTCATAGGGTGTGCCGACAATGTAAAGCTCGTGCCCGTTGTCGCAAGCAGGGAAAGCAACCGTGCTTCCCATAACACCCGCACCGATAACCGTTATTTTAGCCATATATTATTCCTTTCAGTTTGTGTCATTTAATTAAGTCTACCGTAAATTATACAAAAAACTGGACAATAAGTCAAATAAATAAATTGTTAAAACGAAATCTTACCCTTATCAAGCATCTTTTGAGCCGCTAAAAGTATGCCGACTACCGCGCTTTCAAAGCTAAGACCGCCCTGAAGCCAAACGGCGTAAGGCTCACGAAGCGGAGCGTCGGCCGAAAGCTCGCTTGTTGCACCAAAGGTAAAGGTTCCTGCCGCCATAATAACCTCACTCTCATAGCCCGGCATTTCGGACGGGGTGGGGGTAGCAAAGCAGTCAATGGGCGAGCCCGACTGGATACCCTCGCAAAAACAACATAAATTTTCGGCATTTTCAAGAAGCAGGCACTGAACAATGTCGGCGCGCTTTTCGCTTGTTTCGGGCGTGGTGTTAAAGCCTAAAAGACTGTAAAACTTTGATGCAAAAACAGCCGATTTAACGGCATTTGCAACCGTTTGCGGCGCTGAAAAAAGTCCTAAAAACATCTCCCTGTTCATATCGAGCGTACAGCCCATTTCCTTGCCTACTCCAACGTAGCAAAGCCTGTCGGCACAAAGCTCTACAAGACTCTTTTTGCCTGCAATGTAGCCGCCCGTTCTTGTAATTCCGCCGCCGAGATTTTTAATAAGTGAACCGATTATAAGATCGGCGCCGTACTCGGTAGGCTCGCACTTGTCAACAAACTCGCAGTAACAGTTGTCAACCACTATGTATGCGGTTTTGTTAACCTCGCGCACGGCATCAATAATTTTCTTTGTAACCTCGCTGTCATACGAGGGACGAAGACTGTAGCCGCGCGAGCGCTGAATGTAAGCTATTTTTATGTCGTCCGCGCAGGCTTTTTTGATAGCGTCATAATCGGGCATTCCGTCCCCGTCAAGCGCCACCTCGCTGTAAATAGTACCAAAATCAATAAGCGAGCCGTCACCCTTTTTGCCGCCGATTCCGATAACGGGATGAAGCGTGTCATAGGGCGTTCCCGTAACACAAACCATCTTGTCGCCGGGGCGTAAAATTCCCGATAAAGCGGTAGAAAGCGTGTGCGTTCCCGACATAAAATTAAAGCGCACAAGCGCATCCTCGGCGCCCACAACACGCGCCAAAACGCTGTCAAGCGCATTTCTTCCCATATCGTCGTAGCCGTAGCCGGTAGTTCCGATAAGATGCGCCGCCGAAACGCCGATTTCGTTAAATGCGTTTAGCACCTTTACCTGATTGTAAAGACGAATATCCTCAATCTCGCGAAACTTTTCGCTACAAGCCTCTACAGCCTTATCGTAGAGCGAATAAAGCCGCTCGTCTATTTTGTAAAAATCCTTCCAAGTTTTCATTTTTTTTTGCGTCCTTTTTAAGAAAATATAACAAGACTAAAACGCCCCTCGCGTTTAAAGCCTAATTTTTTGTATAAACCCACAGCCTCTTTGGCGGTGCGGAAAAGCACAACCTTTTGCCCGTTTTCTATTACGTCGCGACAAGCGCGCGGCACTATTTGCGAGGCGAGCCCCTGCCGTCTTCTCTCGGGCAAAACCGCCACGTCGGATAAAACGGCGCTGTCACCACAGCGGTACATAACCGCCGCTGTTGCCACGTCAGCCTCGCCGTCATTTAAAAGATACAGCGCGGCGGGCAAGGCCTTTCGGTAGTGAAAATCACAGTAAAACCCGTCAAACGATGCCGCCTTGTAGTTGGGATTTGCAAGCCGCGCCACTTTAAAGAAGTGCTCCGCGTCCTGCGTTTTGCAAAAGCTTAAATCACCTCGCGGCTCGGGGCTTTTGTGGATATATAAAACGTCCCCGTCAACACGCGCAAGAGAAAGTTTTTTTGAGACCTTTTTGGCGGTTTTTATGTCCGCTTCAAGCACCGAAACGCCGCTTGCCAAAAGAAAAGCGCATAGCTCGTCCATATCGAGATGTGAGAAAACCGATAGGGTGGCGGTAGCGTTGTAAATGCATAAAACCGCCGCAATTTTTTCTTTGTTTACTATCTTGTAAGCCTTGCAAAGCTCTCGCTCACCAAAGCATTTTGCGTTGGAAAGTATTTTGATTAAAAAGCCTCTAACGTGACCTTTTTTGTATAAATGCGGCTTGCAAGCCTGCATCAAATCTTCATATTTAATTTGTGTTATCATAAACTGCAACGCCCC
>CAZDLQ010000111.1:0-4369 GCA_964506315.1 uncultured Oscillospiraceae bacterium | reverse complement strand
CTTTCCAAAAACCTCGGAAAGCAAAGTTTTCATAAAGAAAATAAGGTTGGAAATGGAAATGTCCTTATCAACCATAACGCCTTCAAGCTGGAAGAAGGTGTTCTCGTGGCAAGCGTCGGTAGCCTCGTTTCTAAAGCATCTACCGGGGAAGATGGCACGGATAGGCTTGCCCTCGTTTATAAGCGCATCCTTGTATTTTTTGTAAATAGCGTTTTGCGCCGCCGAGGTATGCGATTTTAAGAGCTGACCGTTTTCAAGATAATAGGTGTCCTGCATATCTCTTGCAGGGTGATTTTTGGGGATGTTAAGCGCCTCAAAGCACTCGTAGTCGGTAACAATCTCGCTGTAATCCTCAACCGCAAAGCCCATTGATTTAAAAACCTCTTCACACTGACGTTGTACGAGTGTGATAGGATGATATGAGCCGCGCTCTAAATTAGCAGGGATAGAAACGTCAAACTCGGGCATCTTGGCAAGCTCCTCAAGAAGCTCCTTTTGCTTAAGCTCCTCGCGCTTTACTGCGAGAGCGTCGTTAATCTCGTTTTTTAAGTCGTTTACGGCTTGTCCAAAAGCCTTTTTCTCCTCGTTGGGAATAGATTTCATTTGTTGCATAAGCTCGGTAACAAAGCCTTTTTTACCGATAAACTCAACACGAACCTTTTCAAGCTCTTCCATACTGCTAATATTAGCGGCAGCAGCTTCAAAGGCCTCTCTTACCTGCATGGTGTTCTCAGCCATAACATATGTCCTTTCTCTGTAGAAATAAAAAAACTCGTCCCTAAAAAATAGGGACGAGTAAAAAGCTACCCGCGGTACCACCCAAATTCGGGAAAAATTCCCGCACTTTTCGATGCCTTTGGCGTGGGCATAACACACAGCTTATATCGCTTGCCGAACTTCGCTGCGCACTCCGCTGCTGAAATTCACGGATAGGGGCATTTAGAGCACTTTCAGCCGATGATGCTCACTTTCTAAAAACGCCGAGTCTACCGCTACTTACACAGTTTCATAGTACCGAATTATTATAACATTTTACTTTTTTATTGTCAACGCTTTTTTTGCTTTTGCTACAAGACAACTCCAAAGGCTCCCTTGTAAAGGGAGCTGGATTTTGCCGTAGGCAAAAGACTGAGGGATTCAATGCAAAACGGCACGTCGGAAACCGCCGTGCCCTACAAATTCTATCGCACGTAAATTGAAACTGTAGGGGCGGGTCTCCGCGCCCGCCCGAAAAAACTAACGGACCGTCGAGGACGCCGGTCCCTACAAATTCTATCGCACGTAAATTAAAACTGTAGGCGCGGCCCTTGCGGACGCGCCGCTAAACATAAAATTAAAAGGGGCAATGTGGGCATCGTCGTCTACGATTTTCCACACATTTATGTAAAAATATTAGAATTTAATTGAAAAAGCGGAAAAAGTTTAGTATAATAAAGAAAATCATTAAAATGGGGATATGTTTTATGCGTATTGTAATTAAAGTCGGCACGTCAACACTTGCCCACAAAACAGGTAGAATGAATATTTTTCTTGTGGAAGAGCTTTGTAAGGTTTTAAGCGACCTTAAAAATATCGGCCACGAGGTTATTCTTGTTTCCTCGGGCGCTATCGGTATGGGAATGGGCAAATTAAATATAAAAAAGCGCCCCGACGATATCCCAACCAAGCAGGCGGCCGCCGCTGTGGGACAGTGCGAGCTTATGTATACGTATGATAGACTTTTCTCGCAGCATAACCACACCACCGCGCAAATGCTTGTAACCGGCTCCGACCTTAAAAATGAGGAACGCCATACAAACTTTGAAAATACATTAAATAGACTTTTAGAGCTTGACGCCCTGCCTATTATAAACGAAAACGACACCGTCGCAACCGAGGAAATCGTTATCGGCGATAACGACACCCTCGCCGCCATCGTTTCGGTAAGCGTAAAGGCAGATTTGTTGGTGCTTCTTTCGGACATCGATGGTCTTTATGACTCCGATCCCCATAAAAATAAGGACGCAAAGCTTATCTCTACCGTTGAAAAATTAACCGACGAAATTATCGCTCTCGGAGAGGGCAAAGGCTCCGAGCTTGGCACGGGCGGAATGAAAACAAAGCTTCACGCCGCCGAGATCGTAACCGAGCAGGGAATAGATATGGTTATCGCAAACGGTGCCGAGCCGCTAAACCTTTACCACATCGTAAAAGGCGAGAGCGTTGGCACCCGCTTTATAGGAAAGAAGTGAGATTTTGATAGCAACAAAAGATATTTTAAAAGCCGCACTTGAGGCAAAAAAATGCGCCTTTAATTTAAGCAGCACCGATAAAGAAAAAGCCGTTTTAGCTATGGCGGACGAGCTTGAGCGCTCGGCTGACGAAATTTTAATAGAAAATGAAAAGGACATAGAGGCCGCACAGGGCATTATCTCGGACGTAATGCTTGATAGACTGCGCCTTACCCGTGAGCGCATTTGCGATATGGCAAGCTCTATGCGCAAGGTAGCGAGCCTTCCTGACCCCGTTGGGAAGGTAATCAATAGCTACACCCGCGACGATGGGCTTAAAATAAATAAGGTTTCGGCACCGATTGGCGTTGTTGCCGTAATTTACGAAAGCCGCCCCAACGTCACCTCGGACGTTGCCGCAATATGTCTTAAAAGCGGTAGCGTTTGTATTCTTCGCGGCGGCAAGGAAGCTTTCCGCTCGGCAAAGGCTATCGTGCTCGCGCTAAAGCGTGCGCTCAATAACGTCGGCCTCTGCGAAAACCTTGTAAATTTAGTTGAGGACACCTCAAGAGATAGCGCCACCGAGCTTATGCAGGCAAACGGATACGTTGACCTGCTCATTCCGCGCGGCGGCAAGGGACTTATTGACTCCTGCGTTAAAAATGCAACCGTTCCCTGCATACAAACGGGAACGGGAATTTGCCATATTTACGTTGATAAATCGGCGGATTTAGAGCTCGCCGTTAAAATCGTGGAAAACGCTAAAACCTCGCGCCCCTCGGTTTGTAACGCGGCGGAGGTTTGCCTTGTAGATAGGGCAGTAGCGGAAAAGTTTTTGCCTATGCTAAAGCAAAAATTAGTGGATAACCGTGAGAAAAACCCCGTAGAGCTTCGCCTTTGTGAAAGCTCACAAAAAATCATAGATGGCACAAAGGCATCAATGGACGATTTTGATACCGAATTTTTGGATTATATTCTCGCCGTAAAAGTAGTTGACGGCGCGAATGATGCAGTAGAGCATATCCTCAGTCACTCAACGGGACATAGCGAGGCCATAATTGCAACCGACAAAGCCGCAATAGACCGCTTCACAAGGCAAATTGACAGCGCGGCAATTTACGTAAACGCCTCAACCCGTTTTACCGATGGCGGCGAGTTTGGTCTTGGATGCGAAATAGGCATTTCAACCCAAAAAATGCACGCGCGCGGTCCTATGGGAATAGAGGAGCTTACCACCTATAAGTACGTTATCGAAGGTAACGGCCATATTAGATAGGATGTGAAAAATGTGATTACCGCAGGATTTGTGGGAACAGGAAAAATGGGCGGAGCGCTCGCTTCGGCCGTTATAAAAAGCATAGGCGGCGAGAGCGTTTGCCTTGCCGATTACGATATAGAAAAGGCAAAAGCGGTAGCGGGAAATAGCGGCGCCGCTTGCGTAGACTCGCAAACTGTTTGCAAAGAGTGTAAATTTATCTTTTTAGGCGTTAAACCGCAGTTTTTAGAGCAAACGGCAAGCGAGCTTAAAGAGATACTTGCCGCGCGTAAGGATAGATTTGTCCTCATTTCAATGGCGGCAGGCGTTAGCACAGCGCGTCTTGCTAAAATGTTTGGAGCTTTTCCGATTATTCGCATTATGCCCAACACACCCGTAGCGGTGGGAGAGGGCATGATTGTTTACTTTAATAATGCGCTTGTTTCAAACGACGAGGTAGACGAGTTTACCGCAATGCTAAAATGCGCGGGCGAGGTAAGTTTTTTAGAGGAAGACCTAATTAACGCGGCAACCTCGGTTTCGGGTTGCGGCCCTGCATTTGTGTATATGTTTATTAAAGCACTCGCTGACGGCGGCGTAAACTGCGGCCTTCCCCCCGAGCTTTCGCTAAAGCTTGCCGAGCAAACCGTTCTCGGTGCCGCAAAGCTTGCCATTACAAGCGGTGAGATGCCCGACAAGCTCAAAACCGACGTTTGCTCAAAAGGCGGCTCAACCATCGAGGGCGTAAAGGTACTCGAAAAAGAAGGTCTCGAAGATATAGTCAAAGCGGCAGTAAACGCAAGCTTTGAAAAAAATAAAAAGTTATAAAGTTAGTTGCACGATATAATGCCTCCCTTGTGTAAAGGGAGGTGGATTTTTGCGAAGCAAAAAGACGGAGGGATTG
>CAZDLQ010000110.1:0-4455 GCA_964506315.1 uncultured Oscillospiraceae bacterium | reverse complement strand
TGGGAAGCAAAGCGAGGATAAAATTGAGGTTATTACGCCGCCGTGGGTAATTACCGCCGCTTCCTCTATTCCCGATTTCATCATATATTCCGCAATTTTTGCAAAGCCCTCATAGCACCTTTGTGCAAATTCAAGGCCGCTTTCGCCCTCGGGCACGGCGTCCTTCATTCCGCCCTGTGCCCATGCGACAAACTCGGGGTCAGTTTTAAGCTCCTCGTAGCCTCTACCCTCAAATTTGCCGAAATCGCACTCGGCAAGCTCGTCAACTACCATGTAGTTTCTACCGGGGTAAAGCGCGTGCGCCGTTTGAACGCATCTTATAAGGGGGCTTGTGAAAATAGAGTCGACCTCGGGGTACCAAAGCTTCTCTCTAAGTTCTCTAAGCTCGTCCATACCCTCTCTACTTACGGGTACGTCACTTTTTTTGCCGATATATTTGCCCAAGTACTCGTCACCAAGTTTTCCGTGACGGATAAGGTGTATTTTATACGTTTTCATTATTTCACCGCTTCTTTATGTCTTTATTACAGTATAGTCTTTTTACCACCTTTATGCAAGCAAAATTTTTTAACAATTTTCGACATTTGTTCTTTACAAAATGTATAATATTGTGTATAATTATTTTTGCACAAACAAATTTCGAGAGGAGGGTGATTAGTGTGAGCACAAGTTTTCCAAGAATTATAACTTTACTTCGCAAGGAGCGTAATATCACCCAAAAGAAAGCCGCCGCCGACCTTGGCGTTTCGCAGGCTTTACTCTCTCATTACGAAAAGGGTATTCGTGAATGTGGGCTTGATTTTGTTGTCCGCTGCGCGCAGTATTACGGCGTATCCTGCGATTATCTTTTGGGCGTTTCGCCTGATCCTTCGGGCAATGCCATTTCGGTTGACGATATTCCCGCCGCTGACGTTGGCGCACGCGACGGTATTATGCAAAGCTCGGTGCTTGCAACCTTGAACAAAAAGCTGGTTGCAAACTCGCTTAACATTCTTTTTGACCTTGTGTCAAAGGGCGGCAATACCGAAATTTTAAAGCTTGTTTCGGACTCGCTTTTCTTAAACGTTTATTCTATGCTTAGAATGGTTTTGAGCGCTAACAACAAAAATAATTCCGAGCTATTTAAGCTTTCGGACAAGCTTTACATTGAGCTTTCGGCCGCTTCTATGCTTCGTGACAGTGCGCTTATGCGCCTTAGCCTTAGCGGCGACAATATAAGTGCTGACAAGCTTTCGGTTTCAACCCAAAGCTTACAGCGAGATTATCCATTATTTGCAAGCTCGCTGTTTAACCTTATAAAGAATGCCGAAATGTCCTTAGAGCAAATTAACAAATAAAACTACTTTTTATAAAAATGAAAACCTCAATGAAATTCATTGAGGTTTTTCTTTTTTTATTACGAACAATCTTGATGTGGCAATAAGGCCCCTTTGTGCAAAGGGGGCTGGCAAAAATCTTTGATTTTTGACTGGGGGATTGTTTAAGAATATAAACGTTTGATAACCAATGTTGTTTCTATGCCGACAATCCCTCCGTCTTTTTGCTTTGCAAAAATCCACTTCTCGCTGCGGCTCGGTCACCTCGCGGTTCTGACAGTCCACCGGACTGTCATTCATTACCGCTCGGCCGCTTCGCCACCCTTTACAAGGGAGGCTTTTTTTACCAAAGGCGTGTTTTTTGCGTAAGCTTTTGGCCGTTTACGAGAATATAAAAGCGGCTCACTCCGTCATAGCCTGCGCATATAAGCGTTCCCTCTACCCTACAGCTTACCGAATGTCTATCAAGGCTGAAGGGCTCACGGCAATAAATTTTGCCGTCAACCACAAGCTCATAGCAGCGTTTAACGCGTCGATAGCAAATGCTGTGTCTTTCCGTTTGAGCCTTAACAAGAGTTTTACATCTTTTAAATGCAAGCGGCTCAATAGCGTTTTGTGAAACGTTATCTTCTACCGTATCATCAGCTTGCGGCAGGGGCGGCAGTTTTTTAAGCTGATACCCCGAAAGCGTGCCAAGCAGGAGAAAAACAAGCAAAACAATATGCAGTGCGATATCCAAAACGCCCGAATAATCGGCATCCGCAAACTTATAAATCACAAGCGCGGTGTCGCAAAGATGCATAAGAAAAGCGGCAAGCATATAGCGCCAATCCTTTTTGCTCAGTACAAGGCAGGCAAGATACACAAGAGTAATTAAAGCCGCCACGGCTATGCCAAGAACGTAAGACTCTTTACTCTCGTAAAGTATTCCATACCCCACCGACAAATAAGCCGCCGTGCTTGAAAAAGCGAAAAGCGTGCCGTTGTTTAAAAGCAGGTTGGCGATATTGAGCACAGTAAGTTCAATTATTACTGCAAGTGCCGTTTTAGCGTTGCGAAAATTTGCCTCAGCTTCCCTGTGCAAACTCACAATTTGTCTTGTATCCATCTATTTTAAATATTACTCTTTATCAATTTTTTCGCCGTTTACAACGGTCCACTCTTGGCCATCGCCGTTTAGCGTGCTTTCGATTTCTTCTTCGGGGAGTTTTTTAAGCTTAGGGCCATTTATTGCGCCTACTACAAGGTAATACATAACCCAAGCGTGAATGAGCACGTCAATAATTCCGGAAAAATCACCTGCGAAAACGTACATACCTATCATTATAAGCGTATCTATACTAAACAGCACAAGCGCCACTATCATCCAAGCGTAATGCTTTTTGGAGAGTAGCCAGCATACAAAATAAATACCGATGCTGATAAGCGCTAAAACTATTCCAGGAGCCAAAAGTTCACTAAAGCCTTCTATCATTCCCATTATTGCGAACAAATATGGAACCGTCGCGGAAAACAGCATCATAGTTTCCGAACCGATTGCCGCCAAAACTACGTTAATAAGGGTAAACACGATCATAAGTAAAAGATTGGACCTGGCCGAATCATATTTTGCTTTGGGTGTGAGCTTTTTTGCCGTGTTATTCATAAGAGTACCTCTTTATGTATTTATTTGTTTTCTTTTAAAAGGTCGCGGATTTCGGTAAGGAGCTTTTCCTCGTTAGAGGGCTCAGGGATAGCTTCTTCTGCTACTTCCTCTACTGCCTCTTGCTCGGCTTCTTTTTCGAGCTTCTTTTTCATTTTCTCAAAGGTATCCTGGAAGGAAAGAATAACCTTGAGTGCAACGAAAATACAAAAAGCAACGATAAGAAAATCAATAACTGCCTGAAGGAACACGCCGTAGCGAAGTGCGTTTTCAGCAGTTACAACCGCGCCTGACGCGTCAACAACCTCGGGAGAAATCACCCATTTCCAGTCAACAACGTTAAGGCCGCCGACAGCAAGGCTTATGAGAGGCATTACAATGTCATTTACAAGGCTTGTAACGATTTTGTTAAACGCAGCACCGATGATAACAGCGGTTGCCATATCAATAACGTTACCCTTTGCGATAAATGCTTTAAACTCGTTAAAAAACTTTTTCATTTTGGTTTACTCCTTTGTTTAAATTAAAATAACTAACACTATATTACAATTTTTTCACAGCTTTGTCAATTTTTGAGCGTATATTTTTTTGACACTATGACCATATTCTATTAAAAGAATTGAGTACTTATTGAACTATTTGTAAAATTATTATAAACAGCCCCAAAATCTATTGACATAAGGGAAATTTTGGAGTAATCTATCATTAGCACTCTTAGACTCCGAGTGCTAAATCGAGGTGTTTATTATGATTTTAAACAATCGAAAACTTTTTGTGCTTTCGCTCATTTCGCAGGCCTATTTGAAAACGGGTGAACCTATCGGTTCAAAGCAAATTTCCTTGGCGCTTGACGGCTCTGTTTCCTCAGCTACCATCCGAAACGATATGGCACAGCTCGAGCAGGAAGGTTTGCTTTTTCAGCCGCACACGTCGGCAGGCAGGATTCCCACTGCGCTCGGAATGAGGCTTTACATTGACAGGCTGATGGAGAAACGCACAATTTCAAAACAGCGCCGTGAAAAAATCGACTCGCTTTTTAAGAGTGTTCACAGCGTAGAGGATGCTATTTCCTTAGCCTCTAACGTGCTTGCCGATTTTTCAAACTGCGCTTCCTTTTCAATTTCTCCAAGCGGAAACAGTATCCGCCTAAAGCAAATTGATTTTATTCGCGTAGATGCGCGCACTATGGTTTTTGTTATTTTAACGCAAACCAACAGTGTAAAAAGCGTTTTTGTACGGCTTGACAGTGAGCTTACAGGCTCGGCTCTTGAGGCGCTTTCAAATTTTGCACGGCAGCGTCTTATCGGAATGCATTTTTGTGACATTACCCCTGCCTTTATACAAAGCATGGCGGCTGAGCTGCCCGAGCACGCGCTTTTATTCTCACCATTTTTTGAGGCGCTTTTAGAGGTTTCACAAAAAATTTCAAGCCCCGGTGTGTCCATAAAGGGCCAAGATAATCTTTTAAGAAACGCCCAAAGCTACAGCGATGCAAAC
>CAZDLQ010000109.1:0-4498 GCA_964506315.1 uncultured Oscillospiraceae bacterium | reverse complement strand
GAGCAAATCCTTATCCACAAGAAGCTTAACGCGGTTTTCCTTATCGTTCATAAGTGCAAGCACACTTGCCGAGCCGGGAGTTACATTGAGAAGTTTTTCCATATTCTCGGCGCTTGCAAAGGAAAGACGCGCCGAGCCGATTTGACTTGATAAATCCTTTGTTTTGAAGGTCTTATCACCCGGCATACAAAGAAGATAAAAAGCGGTTTCCTGTCTATTGCAAAGAAATAAGTTTTTACAAATGCGGATATTAAGTTTCCTGTCAATTTCCTCACACGCCTCCATTGTCATTGCGGGGTCGTGGTCAATTTGAGTGTATTCAATTCCTAAAGAATCAAGAAAATCGTAGCACAAAATTTCCTTTTCTTCCCTACCCTCTAAGTTCTCAGGTCTTCCGTTATTCATCATTTTTTCTCTCCGTTCATTTAATTTCTCTACTTTGGTGGCAGGTAAAATAAATTATTTGCTTATCGTTTGCCGCCTCTTTTACAAGCGCAAGAGCGTTTGACAGGTTTTCCTTATCCATAAGCGAAAAAGGATCGTCCAAAATCACAAATGGTTTTTCCTTTTCAAACATTACGTCTACAAGCGCAAGGCGCAAGCAAACGTCCATCACTCCACGCTCACCGCTTGAGAAAAAGTCGGTTTCGCGTGCTATAGCATTGTTCTTTACCGAAAGCTCAAGTTCGGGACTGACACCGATATTTTGCAGGTTATCTGCAATAAAGCCTTTGCTGTATTTTTTAAAAGCTTCCTCAAGGCGCGCGGCATACTTCTCGGTCATTGAGGTTTTGGCGGAGCACAAAAACTCAAGCGTTTTTTCAAGTATTGAAAGCTTTCGTTTTTCCTCGTCTTCTTGCTCGGTACAGTTTTCAAGCTCAGCGGAATTTTGGTTGTATTCTTCCTGACTTTGAGAAAGTCTTTTAGCCGATGCTTCAAGGCTCGCGCGTCTATCAAGGCGCTCGGTTATGGCGGTTTCGAGCAGTTTTTTGCTATTTGAGATTTCTTCGAGAGATTCAACCTGCTCCTCTAAATTTATCTCACTAATGCCGTCCTTTTCAAAGCTTTCCTCAGCCTCACGCGTTTTATTATCAAGCTGTTTGAGCGAAAGCTTATGCTCGCTTACGTCCTTTTTAAGATTCTCAAGCACCAAAACGGCGCTATCCTCCGATACGTCCGCCATTCCAACATCCTCAAACAAGGCTACAAGCGTGTTGCTTTGCCCACTTAACTGTGTTTTGAGGTTTCTTATTTTTTCAAGCGTTGGTACGATTAAATTCAGGTACTTTTCACGTTGGTTTTCCAAAAGCTCGGCGCCCTTTACGCCGTCTACGCTTATTTGATAATTTGCAAGCATGGCGCTAATGCCGGATTTAGCCGCATCCGATTTTTGCTTTTGTGCATTCAAATCCTGCTCGGTAAGCTCAATTTCAAGCTTTAGCTTAGCGGCCTCTTTAAGCTTATCGATTGCTATATTAACGTCGGCCTCGGCCGAAAAGCCAAACCGTTTTAGAAAGTTCCTTAGCCTTTGGCGTTCCTCGTCCGACACGGCGGGCACGCCTGCTCCCATACTGACGGTTTTCTTGACCGAATGGAGCAGTAAAAGTGCCACAAGCACAACCGCAAAAACGGCGGCGATTACTATTCCGAGCGTAAAGTTTACAAACGCAACGCCCACGCCCGATAGTGCCAAAACGCCTGCCAAAATCATCGGCACGGGGTTTGTTTTGGCTTGAGGGGCACTACCCTGCGGTGTGCTATCCGCACGGCTTGCAAGTGAGCGGTACTCGCTGAGCTCCGAGTCGGTTGGGATTTTATCCAAATTTTCAACGTGCATACACTCAAGGTCGGTTTTAAGAGTATAAAGCTTATCCGAAAGCTCGTCTATTTTGCTTTGTGCAAGCTCGGTGATTTTAGCGTTTTTGGAAAGCTCACTCATTTGCTCGTCGGTTGGTAGATTTTCTTTAAATCTATTAAAGCACTCGGCAAACTCGGGTGTTTGAGAGCGCTCAATTTCAGCCGAAAGGAGAACGTTTATTTGCTGAATTTGGTTTACCTTTTCCGAAAGCTCGTCAATTTGCGCTTGTGTGGGAATTTTGCCGCCGTAGCGTTTTTCAATGGCTGACACGGCGTTTGCAAGCTGTTCGATTTCCTCTTTTAGCTTATTGTATTTTTCGAGCTTTACCTTTGATGCCTCAGCGCCTGCGCTTTTGGAGAGCTTATCCGAGAGCTCGGCTTCTTGTGCCTGCAGGCGTTTTAGCTCGCTGTTTATTTGTTCGATTTGAGCGATTTGTATATGGTACTGTTCAATTTCCCTCTTACAGCGTTCAAGCTCGCTATTGCACTCGCTCATCTTGGCGGCAAGCGCATAAAGCTTACCGTTTTTGCCCTTTATTTGTTTAATGGCGTCGTCAAGCTTTTTCTTGGCAACGTCAAACTGTCCCATATCCTCGGTGTTTTCGTTTTCACTGCTTATGCGAGTTCTCACCGATGCAGGAAGCGCGGAAAGGTCGGGAGTGCCGTTTGAAAAGGTGCTTCTAAAAAAGCCTGCCTCGTCCACGCCAAAAAGCTCTTCACCAATTTTGGTTGTAAAATCATCAGTGGGTTTGCCGCTAACTGTGTCAATTAGCTGAAACTCGTCGTTTACAGCGCTTTGTCTATCAAAATTGCGGATAATTGTATAGGTTTTTGCGCCGAGCGAAAAGGTAAGGCGTCCGCCAAAGCTTTGGGCGTTCCAAGGAAGGTATTTAATTCTATCGTTGGTTTCGGGAGTTTGGCCTTTTCTTGCGGTTGGAAGCGAATAAAACATTGCCCGAATAAAAGCGGCAATGGTGGTTTTTCCGTAGCCGTTTTGCTTTGAGATGCAGGTAAGCTTATGGTCAAAGTCAAGAGGAAAATCGCAAAGCTTACCGAAGCCGTTTATATGAAGGTTTACTAATCTCACAGCGTGACGTCCTCCCCTCTTATAAGTCTAATTCCGCACAGTGTTACAGCGTCCTTTTCCTCGTCGGAAAGAGAGCTTGAAAGCACCTGACGGACAAACTCGCCCTTTAGTGAAATATCGTTTTTATAGTCGTCGATATTTATTTGCATAGTGCTGTTATCCCGGAGCTTAGAAAAGAAAAAATTGCTTTTAAGATAGGTTTCAAGCTGCGGCAGGTCCTTTACCGTTTCAAGCGTGTAGCTGCCCGTTAAAATGATTTTTACCATATCCTTTGCTTCTACGCCGTTTTTGGAAAGCTCGGCCGCAACCGCCTCTTTTATTTGCGCGTAGTTTAAAAGGCCCGTTATATCCACAGGCAGTGCGTACATTGTTCTAATATTGTAATCGGTTATAAACTCGGCCGTTTTTGTATCGGTATCTAAAAGCACAAAGCCTTTTTTGCCGCACTCATCAAAGCCGCGGCTTTCAAGGCAGCCGCTATAAGCGTAAGTGCCGCGCTCGTCGATTTTGCCGATGCTATGCTCGTGCAGGTGGCCGAGTGCCAAATAGTCAATGTTTTTAAGGCGCAGCGAGGACAGGCGGATATCGGAATTTATATCGCCGTGCATTACCGCGATATTAAAACGCGACTTATCAAAGTCCACGCCCTCAAAGGCGACGTTTAGGTTATGCTCGGTGAGGTTTATGCCGCCGACTGTAACGCTATCGTAGTTATAATACTGCCAAGTATCCGAGAAAAAGCGGAGATTTTGGGGCAGTACACTTAAGATTTTAAACGGATTTTTACTGTCGTGGTTGCCGCTTAAAACAAGAAAATCGACATCCTTAGCGCTTTCAATTATGGAAGCGACGGTAGTAACGGTGGCCTCAGTCACCTTCTCGCTATCGAACATATCACCCGCGATTATAAAAAGACGCACGCCGTTTTTTTGAGCGTAGTCCACCACGTTTTCAAAAGCTGTTACAAGCTCTTTTCTTCTTTTTTGCGCCTTGCTTCTATCCATATTGGTTTCAAGGCGGGAGTCTAAATGCAGGTCGGCAGTATGTATGATTTTCATTTAAGCACGTCTTTCCTTTAAAATTAACTTAATTATACTCCATTCAGGTTTCTATTTCAAGTGTTGAGGTAAAATTATAAACCACCGGCAAGCCGGTGGTTTTCACAGTCCCTAAAGGGACAAAAAGGCCCCCTTGTGTAAAGGGTAGCAAAGCGACCTTTGCACAGGGAGGGCTTTCGCGGGAGGGGCAAGCCCCTCCCCTACGGTTTTAATTTACGTTCAATAGGATTTGTAGGGAACGGCATTTATGACGTTCCGTTTTTTGTTTAAATCCCTCCACCAACCTTACGGTTGGTCCCCCTCCCTTTAGGCAAGGGAGGCTTAGGTTTTATTCAAGCTCGAATGCGCCTGTATAAAGCTGATAGTAGGTGCCTTTTTCGTCGATGAGCTTTTGGTGGTTTCCGCGCTCAATAATCCTACCCTTATCGAGTACCATTATTACGTCAGAATTTTTAACGGTTGAAAGCCTATGAGCGATTACAAACACGGTTCTACC
>CAZDLQ010000108.1:0-4515 GCA_964506315.1 uncultured Oscillospiraceae bacterium | reverse complement strand
AGCGGTGTGTGGTCCCACAGGGTCTTTTTGTAGGTTTCCTCGTCAAGCTCGCCGACAAATTCGCTGCTATGCTTGGCGGTTATATCAAGCGCAATTTTGGCAAGGTAAAGATTTGTGCCAACGCCAAAAGCGGCAGGCACTCCAACTGTTTTTAGCACATCGCGCCTTATCTTTTCGCCAAGCTCACGCGCCGTCATTTTATACATCCAAAGGTAGTCGGTTACGTCCATAAACACCTCGTCTATCGAGTAAACGAGTATGTCCTCTTTGGCGATATATTTTAGGTAAACGCCGTAGATTTCCGCCGAGTAGTCTATATAAAGCTGCATTTGCGGCGGTGCCATAATATAATCTATGTTTTTGGGGATCTCAAAAACGCGGCATCGGTTTTTTACGCCGAGTTTTTTCATCGCGGGGGAAACGGCGAGGCAAACGGTGCCTTCGCTTCGCTCGGGGTCGGCTACCACGAGCCGCGCGGTCATAGGGTCAAGGCCGCGCTCGACGCACTCGACCGAGGCATAAAACGATTTTAGGTCTATGCAAATGTACTGCCTGTTTGCCATAATTCCCCTCCTTTTAAAAATTGCGGGCGAACAGTGTTCGCCCCTACATTGTATAATTTACGTTTGCTATATCGTAGGGCACGGCGATTTTCGACGTGCCGTTTTTGCGGTGTGTCGGAAACCGCCACACCCTACAAATATAATGTTTGTTAATTATTGTGCCATAGGGGCACCGATGGTCGTCCCCCTGGCTCCCTCTGACGAGGGTAGCAAAGCGGCCGAGCGGCAATGAATAACAGTCCAGTGGACTGTTAGAACCGCGAGGTGACCGAGTCGCAACGAGAACTGTTGAGCGTTAGCGAAACTGAGGGAGAGATTTTCAAAGCCACGCTTTTTTCTCTCCCTCCGTCTTTTTGCTTCGCAAAAATCCACCTCCCTCGTCAGAGGGAGGCAAGTATTGTCTGTTTTTTCTTAATTAGTCTTCAAATATTGCAAAGCCGCATGGGTTTATGGTTTGGCGGTATTTTTCGATCTCGCAGTTGTGTGCAAGGCGCACCTTGCACTCGCCTAAAAGCTTAAAAGGCTGGTCGCTCATATTTATATACGCGGTTACCTTTTGGTCGCAACTATAACGCTCGATTGAGATTAGGCCCGCTTTTAAAACGTTCACCTGTATGCCGCCGTATTTTAACGCCGCTGAGCCGTTTCGTATTTTGCAAAGCTTTTTAAAATGCTCGTAGATGTCGTTATCTTTAAGCCTTGACCAGTCGAAAAAGCTGCGGCAAAACGGGTCCTCAAAGCCCTGTGTGCCGATTTCGTCGCCGTAATAAATGCAGGGCATACCGGGCAGTACAAACTGCAAAACCGAGGCACAAAAAAGGCGGTCGGTTGCCGTTTTAAGCTGCTCGTTTGAAAGCCTAAAGCGTGCTCTTTCCTCTTTGCTTTGCGGCGGCGCTACGCCCGAAAGCAAGCTTAAAATTCTACTTGTATCGTGGGTTGAAAGCGAGTTCATAAGCACGCTTACGGTATCCCACGGATAGTTTTCGCAAATGGTCATAACAGTATTTTTAAGGCCCTCTCCGCCGTCTTTTTTAAGCACAAAATCAAGTATCGCGTTGCGGAAAGGGTAATTCATTGTACTGTCAAGCTCGCTGTTTGTAAAATACCTGCGGCGCTTATCGTAGCTTATTTTATTGGAAGCGTCCTCCCAAACCTCGCCGATTACGATGGCCTTGGGGTTTATCTCTTTTACCCTTTTGCGAAGGGCAAAAATAAACTCGTCGGGAAGCTCGTCGGCTACGTCAAGGCGAAAACCGTCGGCGCCAAGCTTTAGCCAATGCGCAATTACGCTGTCCTCGTCGTCAATGATAAACTTCTTAAAGCTCTCGCTCATTTCATTAACGCAAGGCAGGGTTTTTATGCCCCACCAAGACGTGTAATCGTGCGGATAAGCTTTAAAATCAAACCATTCTCTATAGGGAGAGTTTTCGCTGCTTACCGCACCGTTTCCGAACACGCCTTCACTGTCAAAATAGACGCTATTGCTACCCGTATGCGAGAAAACGCCGTCAAGAATAATCTTGATATTGCATCTATGGGCGGTTTTGCAAAGGTTTTTAAAGTCCTTTTCGTTTCCCAAAAGCTCGTCGATTTTTTTATAATCGGCTGTGTCATACCTATGGTTAGAATAAGCCTTAAATATGGGATTCAGGTAAATTACCGAAACGCCAAGGCGCGCAAGGTAGGGCATTTTTTTAGCGATGCCTTTAAGATTGCCGCCGAAGAAATCGTTGTTTTGCACTATGCCGTTTTGGTCGGGCAAAAACTCGGGCGTGTCGTTAAAATCGCTGTGAATACTAAACGGCTCAAGCTTGCCCGTAGTGTCGCACTCACCGAATTTGTAAAATCTATCGGGGAAAATTTGGTACATTATCCTGCCCTTAAACTGATTTGGAACGGCGTAATCTTTAGGAATACAGGAAAGCTGCCAAAGCTCGCCCTCGCACATATTGGTGTCGCCGTAGCCCTGCTTTAAAAGCGGGAACTCTTCGTTTTCGGTTTGGATAAAAAAGCGATAGAAATAAAGCCCTGCCTCATTTAAACAAAAGCGGCAAGAATAAATTTCGTAGTACTCGTATTCATCAACGGCATATTTGTTAGTTTTGCAAAGGGAAAAGGCGGCCTTTTCGCCGCCGTTTTCCTCAAACAACTGTAATGTGACAGTTTTTGTTTTGCAAGATGCAGGAATATGAATATTTATTACACATTCCTGGTCTACCCTAAGAGTGCCAAAGGGCCTTTTAAAGTTTGTGTTTTTACTATCGTATAAAATTCGCATATTACAGCTTCCAAATCTTATCGGCATACTCCTTAACCGAGCGGTCGGCCGAGAAGATGCCTGCCTTTGCAATATTTACAAGTGACATTTCGTAGAACTTGTCACGGTTTAAATAGGTGTCGGAAACGAGCTTTTGCGCTCTTGCGTAGTCGTTAAAGTCGGCAAGTGCCATATACTGATCGGCAATGCCGAATCGGCCTGTTAAGAGCGATGCGGCAATATCGTCAAAGCGTTTGCCAAGCACGCCCGAGGTGAGCATTTTGATAACCTCGGCAAGCTCGGGATTAGCGTTTATAAAGTCAATGGGGTTGTATCCGCTCTTCCAAAGAGCCTCAACCTCGTCTACCTTCATACCGAAGAGGAAGATGTTATCATTTCCAACCTGCTCAAATATTTCAACGTTTGCGCCGTCAAGTGTTCCGAGGGTTACTGCGCCGTTTATCATAAACTTCATATTACCCGTACCCGAAGCCTCTTTACCCGCAATTGAAATTTGCTCGGAAATTTCGGCGGCAGGAATGATTTTCTCGGCAAGAGAAACCTTATAATCTTCCATAAACACAACCTTGATTTTATCTCTTACCTGCGGATCGGCGTTGATGAAATCCGAAACGGCGTTGATAAGGCAAATGATTTGCTTTGCAAGGTCGTAGCCTGCCGAAGCCTTTGCGCCAAAGATGAAGGTTCTCGGCACAAACTGCTCGTTAGGATGGTTTTTAATGCGGTTATACATATAAAGGATTTGAAGCACGTTTAAAAGCTGGCGCTTATATTCGTGAAGTCTTTTTACCTGCACGTCAAAAAGTGAGGTGGGGTCAACGTTAATTCCGTTGCGGTTAGCAATCTCAATCGCAAGCTTTTGCTTGTTGTGAAGCTTAATTTGATAGAGCCTATCAATAACGCTCTTGTCGCCTTTGTACTTTAAGAGGTTTTCAAGCTCGTTAGCGTCCTTTAGGAACTTGTCGCCGATAAGCTCTTTTAAGAAATCGGAAAGCTCACCGTTTGCTTGGCAAAGCCAGCGGCGGTATGCGATGCCGTTTGTAACGTTTATAAATCTATCGTTATCAAGATTATAGTAATCTCTGAAAATGCTGTCCTTTAGAATATCGGTGTGAAGCTTTGAAACGCCGTTTACTGTGTGGCAAGCGGCAAGACAAAGGTTTGCCATTCTTACCTCTCCGTCACCGATTACTGCCATATAATTTATCTTACCCCAGTCGCCCGGATATGCGGCGTGAAGGACTTCTAAAAGGCGGCGGTTGATTTCGCGAACTATTGAGTAAACTCTCGGAAGCTGCTCTTTGAAGAGCCACTCGCTCCAACGCTCAAGTGCCTCGCTCATAACGGTGTGGTTGGTGTATGAGAGAGTTTTTTGGGTAATTGTCCAGGCGTCGTCCCAACTGTAGCCGTGCTCGTCCATCAAAAGACGCATAAGCTCAGGCACGCAAAGTGCGGGGTGGGTATCGTTTATATGAATTGCAACCTTATCCGAGAAGTTGTCAAGGGTGCCGTACTTTTTAAGGTGTTTGCCTATGATGCTTTGAAGCGAAGCCGACACCAAGAGATATTGCTGCTGAAGTCTAAGTCTTTTACCCTCAATGTGATTGTCGGCAGGGTAAAGCACCTTTGAAATGACCTCGGCCATTGTGTTTTTCTCAAGCGAACGAACGTAGT
>CAZDLQ010000107.1:0-4538 GCA_964506315.1 uncultured Oscillospiraceae bacterium | reverse complement strand
CCAAAGAGAAATAAAAAATGCGCTGTCACAGCTTGAGAGCGGACAGCACGCCGATATGATAGGCATAAATTTAGAGGACGCGCTGCGCTCGCTTAACGAGCTTATGGGACAGGACGCGACCGAGGAAATAGTAAACGAGATTTTCTCAAAGTTTTGCGTGGGAAAATAGCTTTTAGCATTTAGTGAGGAGAATTTAGATGAGAGATTATAAGGTGGCGGTTATAGGTGCAGGGCACGCCGGTGTTGAAGCGGCGCTTGCTGCGGCGCGCCTTGGACACAAAACCGCGCTTTTTACAATAAATCTTGACGCTATCGCAAATATGCCCTGCAATCCCTCTATCGGCGGAACTGCAAAGGGGCATTTGGTACGCGAAATTGACGCGCTCGGCGGCGAAATGGCAAAGGTTGCCGACGCGACCTTTATTCAAAGCCGTATGCTCAACCGCGGAAAAGGTCCTGCGGTGCATAGCCTTCGCGTGCAGTCGGATAGAATGAAATACCACGCCGAAATGAAAAAAAGGGTGGAAAAAGAGCCTAATATTGATATAATTCAGGCCGAAATCGTTGAAATTTTGTTTGACGGCGATAAAGTGTGCGGTGTTGTGACCGCACTAAGAGAAAAATATAACGCCGAGGCGGTTATCATCGCATCGGGAACCTATTTAAAGGCCACAATTCACGTAGGCGAGGCAAGCTATAACGGCGGCCCCGACGGACATTTGGCGGCAAATTCGCTTTCAAAATGTTTAGAGGATGCGGGAATAACGCTTCGCCGCTTTAAAACGGGAACGCCCGCGAGGGTACATAGACGAAGCATTGATTTTTCGCAGCTTGAGGAGCAGGCGGGGGACGAGCCTATCGTTCCAATGTCGTTTGAAACCCGCGGCGAGCTTGTAAACCGTGCGGTTTGTCATATTGCCTACACAAATGAAGAAACCCACGAAATTATAAGAAGCTCACTTGACCGCTCACCGCTTTACGCAGGCCGTATTCAAGGTGTTGGACCGAGATACTGCCCAAGTATTGAGGATAAAGTAGTGCGCTTTTCGGAAAAACCGCGCCATCAGTTATTTATTGAGCCGATGGGCGAGGATACCGACGAAATGTACCTGCAGGGAATGAGCAGTAGCCTGCCCGTTGAGGTGCAGGAGAGAATGTACCGCTCAATAAAAGGTCTTGAAAACGTTGAAATAATGCGAAATGCTTACGCCATCGAGTACGACTGCTGTGACCCGACCGAGCTTTTCCCAAGCCTTGAGTTTAAAAAGATTCGCGGACTTTACGGCGCAGGGCAGTTCAACGGCACGTCGGGCTATGAGGAAGCGGCGGCGCAGGGCCTTGTGGCAGGCATAAACGCCGCAAGATACGTTGACGGCAAGCCGCCCGTAATCTTCAACCGCAGTCAAAGCTATATCGGCACGCTCATTGACGATATTGTAACCAAAGGCTGCAGCGATCCTTATAGAATGATGACCTCGCGCTCGGAGTACCGCCTGTATCTAAGGCAGGACAACGCCGATTTGCGTCTTTTACCGCTTGGTTACGAGATTGGCCTTATCAGCGAGGAGCGCTATCAGCGCTTTTTAACTAAAAAAGAGCAAATCAGCGCCGAAATTGAGCGCCTTGAGAAAACGGGAATTGCCCCGAGCGACGAGCTTAACGCCCTGCTTGTTTCACGTGAAACATCCGAGGTTAAAAACGGCGCAACTCTCGCCGACCTAATCCGCAGGCCGCAGGTAAGTTACCTTGATTTAGCGCCGTTTGACAAAAACCGCCCCGAGCTTGACAGCGAGGTGCAAAATCAGGCCGAAATCGAGATAAAATATGAGGGTTATATAAAGAAACAGCTTGCGCAAATCAGCGAGCTTAAAAGGCTTGAAAGCCGCAGTCTTTCGCCCGATATTGACTACCGCGAGGTAGTGGGCTTAAGGCTTGAGGCCGCCGAAAAGCTAAATAAAATAAAGCCGCTTTCCATAGGTCAGGCGGCAGGCATTTCGGGTGTAAACCCTGCCGATATTGCAGTTTTACTTATTAGATGTGAAAACGGGGAGGGGAAAAGGTGAGAGAGCAGGAAATTTTGCCGTTTGACAGAGAGTTTTTAGAAAGTGCCGCAAAAGAGGCAGGCTTTGAGCTCTCAAGTGAGCAAATAACGCTTTTTGAAACCTACTACAACGAGCTTGTAGAGTACAACCAAAAGGTTAATCTTACCGCAGTAACCGAGCCGCACGCCGTTTCTATCACGCATTTTGTGGATAGCTTAACGCTTTTAAAGGCAAATTTACCGCAAAACGCCAAAATCGCCGATATTGGCGCAGGTGCTGGCTTTCCGTCGGTTCCGGCGCTGATTTACAGGCCCGATTTAAAGCTTACGCTTATCGACAGCTTAAACAAGAGAATAACCTTTTTAAATTATCTCTCAAGCAGGCTTGGTATCAATTTTACCGCCGAGCATTTAAGGGCTGAGGAAGCGGGCCGCAAGCCTAATTTGCGCGAGAGCTTTGACGTTGTAACAGCGCGCGGCGTTGCAAAAATCTATCTTTTGTGCGAATACTGCCTGCCGCTTGTCAAAAAGGGCGGTATGCTCATTTGTATGAAGGGCCCCGAGCCGAGCGAGGAAATTGAGCAGGCTAAACGGGCATTAAGCGAGCTTGGCGGAGAAATTAGCGAAACTATTAGCTTTAACCTGCCCGACGGTAGCGGCCGAAGCCTTGTAATTATAAAAAAGACGTCGACTACACCTAACAAATATCCAAGGCAATCGGCAAAAATATCTAAAAACCCCTTGATTTAAAGCGGAAAAATAGGTTTTTAAGGCGAATACTGCGTCCGATTTTTCTTTAGTTTATGCATAAATCGTGTTATGCTTATTCTAAAGAGGATAAGGGGGCAGTTGTATGAAAAAGATTCAAAAAATCCAAAAAATCAAAATTTGCGATATTGAGAGAAATCCAAGCCAGCCAAGGCAAGCTTTTGATGCGGCTTCTATAAAGGCGCTTGCCGACAGTATCGCGCAAAACGGCCTGCTGCAACCGCTTTCGGTACGGCGGCAGGGCAGGGGTTTTGAGCTTATTGCAGGCGAAAGACGCCTTCGCGCGTTAACTCTTTTGGGTGAAAACTATGCTCCCTGCATAGTAGTCGAGGCAAGCGGACAGGAAAGTGCCGTGCTGGCTATTATCGAGAACATTCAGCGCCGCGATTTGAACATTTTTGAGGAAGCGGCGGCCATAGAAACGCTGATAAACACCCTTTCGCTCACACAGGGACAGGTTGCCGAAAAGCTGTCGCTTTCGCAGTCGGCGGTGGCAAATAAACTTAGAGTACTTCGCCTTACCGAGTCCGAGCGGGAAAAGATAATAAAAAACGGCCTTACCGAGCGTCACGCACGCGCTCTTTTAAAAATTGAGGACGAGCAAAAGCGCGAGAGGGCGCTAAATCACATTTGCGCAAACCGTCTAAACGTTGTGCAAAGTGAAGGCTACATAGAAAAGCTTTTAAACGATAATAAAAAAGGAAAAACCACCTTTGTTTTTAGGGATTTGAGAATTTTTATCAGTACCATCAACAAGGCTATCGAAACCATGCGCAAAAGCGGCGTGCGGGCAAGTGCCACGCGCGACGAAAACGACGGCTTTATTGAGTACACCATAAAAATTCCCAAGCAGGTTGAGGTGGCAGGAAAATGAGGGAAATTTATGGGAAAGGTTTGCTGTTTTACAGGACACAGGGTAATTAGCGACGACCAAAAAGAGCTTTATAATACCGTAAAAGACGAGATTTTAAAGCTTATAGAGGACGGCTTTGACGAGTTTAGGTGCGGCGGCGCTTTAGGCTTTGACGCGCTGTGTGCCGATGCCGTAATCGAAGTGCGCAAAACACACCCCGAAATTCGTCTTGTGTTCTATATTCCGTGTCTTGACCAGGATAAGTTCTTTAATCCAAAGCAAAAGGCACGCTATAGAAAGCAGCTTGAGTCGGGCAACAAAATTCTTTGCCTGTCGGAAACCTACTACGACGGCTGTATGCTTGACAGGAACAAGGCAATGGTTAGCGGAAGCGATTTGTGTATGGCTTATCTCAGGCAAAACCGCGGCGGCACGGCATTCACCGTGCGCTTTGCAGGCACCCAAAACTGCCCCGTTAAAATGGTTTAATTGCTGTAAGGCACTATATTGATAAACTACTAACTGTCCAAAAATTTTTTTCTTTGGGCAGTTTTGTTTTATATTAGCTCTTTTTAACAAATGAGCCTTTGGGCAATATTTTTCGCCCCTACGGATTCTATCTAACGTAAATTCAAACCGTAGGGCGCGGCGCTTGCCGACGCGCCGCCAAATAAAACGGGACGTCGGAAACCGCCGTCCCCTACAAATTCTATCTAACGTAAATTTAAACCGTAGGGGAGGGCCTTGGTCCTCCCGTAAAGCGTAAAATCAAAGCGGGCGAACACTGTTCGCCCCTACGGATTCTATCGAGCGTCGGTTTTACAATGTAGGGACCGTTCTCGTTGTGACTCGGTCACGGCTCGGCTCTGACAATCC
>CAZDLQ010000106.1:0-4558 GCA_964506315.1 uncultured Oscillospiraceae bacterium | reverse complement strand
ACTGCATTTTTTGTAAAATAGCAAACAAAGAAATACCTTCAAATACAATATACGAGGACGATAAGGTCATAGCTTTCTATGACCTTGCACCTCAAGCTCCCGTACATTTTCTTGTTATTCCCAAAACACACATTAAATCAGCTGATGAAATAAACGAAGCCAACGCTGAAATCGTTGCTCATATCTTTACCGTTATAGCAAAAATAGCAAAAGAGCTTGAGCTTTCAAACGGATATCGAATTGTAAACAACTGCGGTGAGGACGGCGGTCAAACAGTTGGACACCTGCATTTTCACGTGCTTGGAAAAAGACTGCTTGCGTGGCCTCCGGGCTGATTTAGTTTTGAGCTAAAATAATAAGGAGTGTTAAAAATGGAAAAGTTTTATAAATTAAAGGTTGCAGGACTTGAGCGTGAGCTTCCCATTTGTCCGCTTAACGAAAATCTTTACATAGCAGGCTTTGTTATGTTTTCGGATGTCGAATTAACTGTTAATTGCGCGAAAGAGCTCATTAAAAAGATCCCCGAGCACGACGTAATTGTAACTGCCGAATCCAAGGGTATTCCCTTGGCTTACGAAATGGCAAAACAGCTTAACGAAAAATACATCGTTGCACGCAAAATGAATAAGCTTTATATGCAGTCGCCTATTCACGTTGAGGTTAAATCAATCACAACCGAAAAGCTTCAGGTGCTCTATCTTGACAGTCTTGAAGCTGATTACCTCACAGGCAAAAGAGTACTTATCGTTGACGACGTTATCAGTACAGGTGAATCGCTTAGAGCTCTTGAGACTCTTGTTAACTCCGCAGGCGGAAAAATCGTCGGCAAGGCCGCTGTTCTTGCCGAGGGCGATGCCGCAAAACGCGATGATATCATCTTCTTAGAAGAGCTTCCGCTATTTTTCGCATAATCAGTTTATTACATAAAGGATGTGTATTTGAGTGAAGCGTCCGCTTTTTATAGGTTGTCTTTCCTATGTTTTAACTCTTGCGGTTGCAGTCACTATTCCATCTACTTACCTAAAAGCTGCCGCCGCAATAGTTGCGACGGCAGTATTTTTGTTGTTTTTGCTTTCATTTTGGAAGAAATCAGCTGTAAAGGTTTTATACATTACAGCCGTTTCCCTACTGTCTTTGATTAGTATTATAGTTTTTAATCTAACGACACTCGATTACGCAAATCAACTTCCGGGCAAAACAGTCAATTTAACTGCGACCGTTGTAGAAAACGGCAAATCTTCAAGTGGAAACACCTACGTAATTGCTAAGCTAAACACGGTTAACGGTAACGAGGCTGCTCGCGGCGTAAAAGTAAAAATATACACGACTAATCACGAGGTTTTTGATGATTATGATGAAATCGGCACAACCGTAAGCTTTTACGATTCTAATTTCTCATCCTCGTCCGATAGATATTTTATTTCAAACAGCGTGTTTGCGTCGGGAACTACAACAAAGCGTGTCGAAATTATAAACAAAGATGAATTTTCGCTTTTTAGGGAAATTTGCAGGCTTAGGGACGAATTGGTGTTTAGATTAAGGTATTCTATTCCCTCCGAGGAGGGCGATATCGTTTGCGGAATCCTTTTCGGAGATCGCGATAACATAGAGCCGCAAACCATTGATTTGTTTTCGACATCCGGCATAAGTCACCTTTTAGCCGTTTCGGGAATGCATCTTACAATTATAATCAGTTTAGTTGAACTACTGCTTAGATTATTTAGAATAAGCAAACAAGTAAGGGCGGTTTTGTCACTAATATTATGCTTTTTTATGGCGGTCGTAACAGGCTTCACTCCGTCAATACTTCGTGCCTCAATTATGGTGCTTTTTATGTTGATAGCACAGCTAATTAGGCACGATTATGACAGCACGACGGCCCTTGGCGTTTCGGCGGTAGTTATTTGTATAATTAACCCTTACGCCATTATGAACGTGGGCTTTCAACTGTCGTTTTGCGCCACCTACGGCCTAATAGTTTCTCAAAAAATTATTGATGCAAGCCGAAGACGTTTTAGTCTAAAAACGGTCGGATTCTTTAGGCTTTTTATGC
The DNA here is from genome assembly GCA_964506315.1 of uncultured Oscillospiraceae bacterium. GTDB lineage: Bacteria > Bacillota > Clostridia > Oscillospirales > Ruminococcaceae > SIG578. The sequence goes on along the minus strand of CAZDLQ010000106.1, from coordinate 2,505 downwards.
ACGAAATACTAAAGCTTATTCTCCCCTGCTTGTTCGCATTTATATTTACTATACCGATTACCGCCTGTGTTTTCGGAACACTTTCCACGTATTCACCAATTGTGAATTTTCTCATTTCACCGCTTGTGCCTATACTGACAGTGTTTATTATTCTTTCTTCTATTGCGACGTTTTTGCCCGCAAACGTTATTTCAAGCCTTGTTTTCCTTATAACGAGGCTGTTCGTTTCCTGCATTGTATGGCTTGAACAAGTCTTTTCGTCGCTACCTTTTTCCGTGATCAAGCTTGACTTTGACGTCTTGATTCCGGTAACAATTGTTGTGGTTTTACTGCTTATTATGGCATTACTATCCAAGCGTCCGATAAGAAACGCGGTATGCTCGGTAATGCTTTCCGTTTGCATAATTTGTTTTTCCTTTGTTTCACATTCCTATACCTATAAAGATACAGTTAGTTTAAATATTGTTAACTCGTCTATAGTGGTGGAAACAACCGACAAAATAATCGTAAGCGGTTATAGCAAAGACTCATCTTATCAGCTTGGCAATTTACTATCAAAATCGGGCAATAAAAGCTTTAGCTTTTTATCGGCGGAAAACGCACAAAACAAGGATATATCATCACTAACTCATTTTCTAATAAGCTATCCTTCCGAAAACTTAGCAGTGCCCGAAAAATACATATCAGCCCTTAAAACCGTCAGTCAAATCGACAGCACTATGTATAGCGTTGAGAATATTTACGCCAAGCTTGATAACGTGACAATCACAACCAAGCTTTATGATAAGAATACAGTTACTATGCTCGATATTGACGGCTTTAAGGTTGCACTACTAAACATTAAAAGTCACAAAAATATTCCCGAAAAATTCAGTTGTGACCTGCTTGTTGCTAATGGCAATGCTCTTGTGTTTATACAAGAATACACCGCCAAATATTTTGTTTTAGCCGAAGAAGCTGATAATCCAAAGCATATTTCAAACCTTCTCGCAAAATACAATATTAAATATCTTGGTGATACAAGTTACGGTGAAATTATAATTAAGCAGGGCTCTATTTATTCAAAGCGAGATTTTTTCAAATTGGCATTGTAATTTACATTAAAATAGGCTATAATTATTTAGAGTATGTAAGGAGGTAGGATTATGCCAAGACAAAATGAAAAAGAATTTCTATCCGGCATAAAGCAAGGCATTTCCGCCTCTTTATTTGTGTTTTTTGGGCCTGATGAATATTCTAAGGAGATTTGTGTAAACAAACTGCTAAACGCCGTCTCGCGCGATTTAACGCCAGTTTTATTCGACGGACAAGCTCTTGATATGCAAAAACTGCATGAGGAATGTTGTAGCGTATCATTTTTTTCAAACGAGAAATGCGTTGTAGTGCGTAACCCCATGATCGACTCGTTCTCGTCCGAACAAGCCGAAACCTTCGAAGAGATACTTTCGCAAAAGCCCGATACAACTTTTTTAATAATCGTTATAAAAAGTCAAGAAATTGATTTACGTAAATCGGCCAAGTGGTCAAAGTTTATTAAAAAGGCTGAGTCGGTTGGCGTAGTTGTTGAATGCGCTGAAAAAACGCAAAGCGATGCCGTTAGTATGATTTTAAACACCGCGCGAAAAAATAACTGTACCATTGATAGAGAGCTCGCTATAGCTCTTGCCGAGCGCTGTTTAAACGATATGCTTTTAATTGACAGCAATATGGTAAAGCTTTGTGCCTATGCATCGCAAAAAAGCGGCGGTATAATTACATACGACGCCGTTGATAATTTAACCGTGCGTCAGCTTGACCACAGAGCGTTTGAGCTTGTAAAACAGCTAATTTACAGTAACACACAAAAGGCGCTCACAATATTAGGCTCACTTTTTAATCAGCAGGTTGACGCCGTGGCTATTTGTGCCGCTGTTTCTTCTTCTTTTGTTGATATTTATAGAGTTAAGTTAATGCAAGAAAACGGTCACTCAAATGATGATTTGCTGAAAAATTTTGATTATAAAGGCAAGGAATATAAGCTCAAGGGTGCCGAATACGACAGTCAAAAATGCACTCTTGATTTTGTCAAAAATGCAATTTTAATTTTAAATAAAACCGACATTCTATTAAAGAGCACCAAGGATGATAAGAAAATCTTGCTTGAAAAGGCTCTTATAAGTATTATTTCGGGTAAAAATATTTAGGTGTACCTATGATAAAATTAAAGCAAGCAGTTATTGTTGAAGGAAAATACGACAAAATCAAGCTTTCCTCGGTTATTGATGCAACAATAATAGAAACAGGCGGGTTTAAAGTATTTTCTAACAAGGAAACCGTAGATTTGATTAAGACACTTGCGAAAACGTGCGGTATTGTCATTATGACGGATAGCGATTTTGCAGGTTTTAAAATAAGAAATTATCTCAAAAACATCGTACAAGACGGTATAATATATAACGCTTATCTACCCGAAATTATCGGAAAAGAAAAACGCAAAGCAAAAGCCTCAAAGGAAGGTCTTTTGGG
>CAZDLQ010000105.1:0-4581 GCA_964506315.1 uncultured Oscillospiraceae bacterium | reverse complement strand
TCATTATTTACGGTAATCTCGCCGCTATTTGCCGCCGAAACAAAGTGGCCGTTGAGTCTACCCGGTGTACCTGCCGCTCCGCGCGTTACGCTATCAATTTCGGCAATTGCCACGCTTCCTTTATAAAGCGAAAGCACCTGTTCGGATGCAGGATCACAAACGGCATGTCCCAAACCGCCGAAGGTTTGATCCACAGGATTATAAAAGGTTACCGTTCCTATGCCCGCGCTGCTATCTCTTACCGAAAGTCCTAATTTATAACATTCATTTGAGCTATCCATTTTGGGTTTTACGGTAAACGTTTGAGTTTTATTATCTCTTTTTACGGTTACGTTTAAAGCTCTACCCTGACTTTCAAGAGCCGCATTTACTACGTCGTCATTACTTTTCACACTTTTGGAATTTATACTCACAATCAAGTCACCGATTTTAATTCCTGCATTTTTTGCAGGGCAAACAATCTCACCGTCGCACACAAAGGTGTTAAGCGCCGCCACCACAACGTTGGTGTTCAGCATTTTTATGCCAAAGGCGATACCGCCCGGAATAACGGTTTTACGCTCAGTCGGCGTAACCGACACGCTTTTAATCGGGAAAATTGAGAACAGTCTTAGGTTTGCATTGACGGGAGTATTACTAACCGTACTGCCCTCAATGGTTTGCTCATCGTAGTCTAAATCAATAAAGCTTCCGAGAGAAATTTCATTTCCGTATTCCACAAAATATTTATCAGCAGTTTTTCGGCTTTGAAAAATTATGATCGACCATATAAAAATCAAGGCAAAAAAGCAGGCTACCGCTATCGCCCGCGCAAGCCTTCGAGCAATTTTCATTTGACTCCTCCTTAAATGTTTTTTTATTTTGTCTTATATTATTTTTGTCATTTTTAATTTTTTTATTTAAAAAGTTACATTTTAAATTTTGTTATTCAAATTTTTTTATGGAAATTTATTGAAAATATATTTTTCGTCATTTGGCTCTACGTTGCGGTTTTTTTAAGGCTGTACTATTTTAAATCACCTTAAAAAGACATCTTTTTACCCTTTTAGACTTGATTTTTTTTACATTTGGTGTATAATAGGTTTGTAACCATTTTGTAACTTTTAGAAAGAAAGGAGAGTTATCTATATGGCGGAGAATCTTACTCCCGATAAGTCTACCGAGATAGTAGAAAACAATTCCGCTAACGAGAGCAGCGACATTAAAAGCACCGACACAAAACGTCGACAGCCTAAACGCGACAGTCGATTTGATATAGACAAGATACTTAAAACGCTTGAAGAGCTTTGCTTTAGCACAGGCGAGTTTACTCTTTCCCTATTTGTAAAAATACCTTGGCTTTTTGCATTTATAGGGTTATTTATAAAAAAAGCATTTGTAGGATTTTTTAATCTTATAAAGAAGGCTTTTGTAAAAATCACCAATCCTTTTGTTTTGCTTTTTGACAGGATAAGGCGCGCAATGAGGGCCATTAGGCTCAAGGCTTCTACCGCATACAAGAGCGGCGGCATCAAGGCGATGTTTGCGGCAATTTTGCGTGTTTTTAAGGAAGGGTTTGCAAGAAACGCACAGGCGGTTATGAAGGTTAGAAATTATCTTCTTCCCGCAGGCGGTATCTTTATACTTGCGCTTACCGTATTTATTTTTTCACAGCTTACGTTTGGTCTTGTAGTTGAATACGACGGCGTTAAAATCGGCAACATCAAGCACGAAAACGTCTACACCACCGCCGAGAACCAGCTTATGCAGCGTGTACTTTACGAGGAAGGCGACGACGTTGAGATCGTTCCTCAGTTCAGGCTGTCGGTTGTCAGCAAAAATTCGTTCTTAACCTCCGACCAAATCACCGACAAGCTTATTGCGGCTTCAACCAACGTTGTTGAGGAGGCAAGCGGACTTTACGTTGACGGCACTTTGGTTGGCGCGGTTAGAGATAAAGACGAGCTTGAGGCTACACTTGACGATATTCTTGCCCAATACGGCACCGACGCCGAGGGCGACATTATTTCATTTGTAAAAGACGTTCAAATTAAAGAAGGCTTGTACCCTGTTTCGAGCATTGTTGAGATGGCAAGTCTTAAAGAGAAGATTTCGGGAGAGTCGGCGGCGGAAATTGTTTACACCGTTTCCGCAGGTGATACCCCTTATGACGTAGCGAGAAAAGCAGGCATCAGTCTTGACACCTTCTATGCGCTTAACCCCATTACAAAAACCACCTTCGTTGTCGGTCAAAAGGTTACAATTGCTTCCTCAGAGCCGTTTTTAAGCGTTAAGGTACAAAGGCAAGAGGTTGTACGCGAGACTGTAAAGTACAGCACCATTACAACCAAAAACAACAGTTATTACACTTCATACAGACGCGTTACGAGAAGCGGTAAGGACGGCGTAAACGAGGTTACCTATCTTGTTACCTATCTTAACGGTGTTGCAACCGAAAAAGAGGTTGTTGAAACAAAGGTTATTTCCGCGCCGGTTGACGAAAAGGTAACGGTTGGTACAAAAACGCAATCTAACTACACCTCGTCAAGTATGGCCGCTTCGTCAGGTAGCGGAAAGGTTCCCGGATTTATTTGGCCGACAAGCGGTAGAATCAGTTGTCGTTGGTGGGGATATTACAACCACCGCGGACTTGACATCGCCGCACCGAAAGGAACAGCCATTTACGCGGCCGCGGCGGGTACAGTTATTTCCTACAAAAACCTAAGCAACGGTTACGGCAAGCACATTGTAATTGACCACGGAAACGGTGTTCAAACGCTGTACGCTCACACAAGTGCGGTTTACGTAAAGGTTGGAGATAAGGTCACACAAGGTCAAAAGGTTGCCGCAGTTGGTAGAACAGGTTGGGCAACGGGAAATCACTTGCACTTCGGCGTTATGATTAACGGCGTTTACAAAAACCCCGAATTATATCTACCGTAAAGCTTAAAAACGACCAATTTTTTAGAAAATTGGTCGTTTTTTTCATATCTCTATTGCAATATTTACACAAGATATGGTATAATTTTCTTGCTAATTAAAGGCGAAAAATTCACGAGGTGATATTATGCAAAGTAGTTTTCCTATTGGTACATGGTTATTTACGGATTTAGACGCGTTCACAAAAAGAGACGTTGAGCATTGGCGTGACTGCGGCTTAACCCTTACTATGTCGCCCAACTATGACCCCGAAAGACACGACATTAACAAAATGCTTGAGATTATGGATTACTGCCACGAGTGCGGCATCAGGCTTGTCGTTTGCGACAAGCGTACCCGTTGGGTTGGCGCTTCTACTGATCCCGTGGCTTACAAAAAGGGCGTTGAAGAGGCATATAAAGATTTTGGTAAGCACCCTGCAACATTTGGATTTTATCTTGGCGACGAGCCTCGTCTTGTAGATACCGATGACGTTGTAGCCGCTCACAAGATTCATCTTGAGGTGGCTCCCGAGCTTACGCCTTTCTTAAACAATCATCCCTTTTGGGGCCCTATGATTGAAGAAATCGGTGACGCTATGTTCCCGCGTCTTAAGGGTACTATGAAGCTTATGTCCTACGACTATTACGTTCAAATGCGTAAGGTTCCCGATTTTGATAGATACTTTAAGCAGCTTAAGAGATTTAAGGAGCTTGCTGACGAGCACGGCTGTCCTCTTTGGACAACGGTTTTGTGTTCAGGTCACATGGACTATCTCGAGCCAACACGCGACGATTTCATTTGGCAGCTTAACACCGCTGTTGCAAGCGGTTGTGAGGGCGTTTTCTGGTATCGTTTTTACAGCGGAATTAAGCTTAAAACCAATTATAGAAACGCGCCTATCAACAAGTTTGGCGAGCGTACACTCACTTATATGAATCTTGCCGACGCTAACCGTGAGTTCCATCTTGAGTTTGGCGATTATATGAGTAAGCTCAAATTCCAAAAATCCTATCACGTTGAGAAGGCTTTCGGTGGTTTTGACCTCTTTAAAGAAGGCGACAGCGATATAGTTGCAACAATTGAAGACAGCCGCAACCACAATCCTCTTATTATGACCTTCTACAAGGATGAGGAAACCGGTGAGGATTACATTGCAGTTGTTAACAACAGCAAAACCGATAATTCATTAGTTAAGCACACCTTCTACACCAAGGCAGGAAAAATTATAAATCCCGTAACCAACATTACCATTACGCCTAACATTACAACCGCTGCTATGGCACTTGTTGGTATTGAAGCAACCAAAGAAGAGGACAAGGTTCCCGATACTTATGATTACACCTGCTGGTATGCACCCGGTCAAATGCAGCTTTACAAAATTGTAAAAGAATAAGTTTAAACAATTATTTAAGGCTCCCCTGTGCAAGGGGTAGCAACGCGGCGGCGAGGTAGTGAATGACAATCCTGTGGATTGTCAGAGCCGAGCCGTGACCGAACCGCAGTGAGAACTGTCAGCCAAGCTGACTGAGGGGTTGTTTTTCCCCATCACAATCCCTCCGTCTTTTGCCTTGCAAAATCCACCTCCCTTTACACAAGGGAGGCTTTTTATTTCTCACTCTATTTCACACACATAAACCAATAAAAGTGTTTCTTTTTTTGTGTTTAATTATTGCAATTTCT
>CAZDLQ010000104.1:0-4617 GCA_964506315.1 uncultured Oscillospiraceae bacterium | reverse complement strand
AAACCTTTCGCGTTGAGGACTCAATTTACAGGATTTTAAGCGCCTTGGGCGCTCGCGATATCAGCGTTTTTGTTATAAATTCCTGCATTATGTTTTCTATGAAAACTCGCGAGGGACAAATTGCGTTTGATATGAAAAGATGCCTTGGCAAGACTATTGATTTGTATAAAATTGAGAAGGCAAACGCCCTTTGCCGCAGGATTTGCAGTGAGGAAATGTCTTACGAGGAAATTATAGCGGAAATTGAGAAAATCGAGAACAAAAAACAGTACAGTTTCCTTGTAAAGTATTTAGGCTTTACAGTTGTTTCGGTTGGCTTTACTGCTATATTTGGCGGCGGACTGCTCGAGTCGGTTGCGGCATTGTTCACAGCGCTCCTTGTATATCCCCTGATGCATCTTATGGACACTTTAAAGATTGGTATTTTCTTTAAAAATATCCTTGCAAGTGCGGCTATTGCGTTTGCGGTTGTAATGTTTAACGCCTTTATATGTCAAATACAAATTGACAAGACGATAATTGGTACGTTTATGAACCTTGTTCCAGGAGTTGCACTGACAACCTCAATGCGAGATATTATCGCGGGCGACACAATTTCGGGCAAAAACATACTTACCGAGGCAATAATTATTGCGCTCGGAATGGCTTTGGGTGCCGGTATGGTGATGGTCGCATCACAGGGACTTATATAGGGGGTACGCGTTATGACTAAATTTATTTTATCCCTTGTTTTTACATACTTTGCCTGCATGGGCTTTGAGTTTCTTTTCCATATAAGAGGAAAGCTTTTGTTTATCGCTCCTATCGGCGGCGTGATAATTTGGGCGGCGTATCTATTATTTGAGCCGATCGTGCCGAGCGTTATTGTGAGAACGTTTATAGCTACGGTATTTGCGGCACTTTTTTGTGAGATTACGGCGCGTGTTATGAAAATTCCCGTAATTTCGCTTATGGTTATTTCCATTTTGCCGCTTGTTCCCGGCAGCGGTATTTATTACACGATGCTTTACTTTGTTCAAAGCAATTACGAGGCTTTTGCGCTAAAGGGCGTGGAAACTATTGGTATTGCAGGAGCGCTTGCGATAGCGATGATATTCGTTTCAACAATGTTTAGAATACCGCAAAGAATACGCGGAATTAGGAAAGAATAAAATCACGGCATACGTATATCGTATGCCGTGATTTTTTTAGTACAAAAAGCCTCAAATTTGTTGACAAGCACCCGTATTTATTGTATATTGAACCTATAGAAAATAGCACAAGAGCGATATTTTTTTGCACTTTTGCAGTACACTGAAAGGTGGAGAATTTATTATGTTTGAAAACGCAAAATGGATTTGTCAATGCAAGTGGACAAAAGGAGATTTTCCAAAGCTCCCTGCTCCCTACGTTGTTCGCGATTTTAAGGTAAAAAAGGGACTTGCAAAGGCAACACTTAATATATGTGCAATCGGTCAAGGCGCTTTTTTTGTAAACGGAGAGAGAATTCCCGGCAGTATTATTCCTACGCAAAACACAACCTTTGAAAAAGCCGTGGCTTACAACACCTATGATATTACCGATATGCTTTGTGAGGGTGAAAACCGTCTTGGCGTGATTATCGGACACGTAGGTTATGCCGAGAACACCTATTACTTATTAAGAAGTGCTTTACCCAAAATGATTGCCGAGCTTGATATTGAGTATGAATCGGGCGAGGTCGAGATTATAAACAGTGACAGTGCGTTTTGGGCGAAGGATTCTTACGTTGAATTTGACGCAAAGAGATGCGGAGAGCAGCACAACACAGCGTTAATGGTTAAAGATTGGAACAAGCCCGGCACAAGCCTTGAGGGCTGGAATCCTGCGGTTGTTACTCTTGGCCCGGGCGGTGTTATAAGAGAAACTCGTTGCCCCGACAAGCAAATTTTTGAGGAAGTTGTTGGCGTGGAGATTGCTCCCGGTCTTTATGATTTTGGTCGCAATTTATCGGGCTACGTTCGTCTTTCAATTAAGGGCAAGCACGACGAAAAACTTATTGTACGCTATTCCGAGTGGCTCACTGAGGACAAGCAGCACGTAAACCACGAAGGTTTACAGCGCGGTGCTTATCCCGATATGCTTCACAAGGACGTTTATATCACCGACGGCGAGTCGGACGTCACGCTTGAGCCGTTATTTACATATCACGGCTTCCGTTACGTAGAGATTACGGGAAATGCCGACGTTGAGGTTACCGCGGTGCTTATTCACACCGATATCAAGCCTCTTTCAAGCTTTGAGTGTTCGGTTGATGTCTTTAACAAGATATTTAACGCTTGCCGCAATTCAATTTTGCAGTGCTGTCAAGGTTCTATGCTTGACTGTCCGCAACGTGAGCAAAATGAGTGGACGGGCGACGCGATGCTTACTGCCGAGGTTATCTCGCGCGAGTATGACTCCTACGGTATGTTCTACGAATACATGCAAAAAATCAAAGAGGAACAAAGGCCTAACGGCTACTTCCCCGGTATTGTTCCCCCAAAGAGCAACTGGATTTTGAATTTCCTTAACGGAATTGACTGGATGAGCGTTATTTTCCACGTTCCCTATTACGCATACAAGTTTAGCGGAAATCCCGACATCGTTAACGATTTATGGGATAATATGGAGCGCTCCATGGAGCTTTTTGAAAAGACAAGCGAGAGCCGTTTAATGAGCTTTGCAGGTGTTGGTGACTGGATTGGTGCGCAGCCGAGATGCGACAAAGAAATTACCGAAACTTTTTACTATTATATTGATGCGCTTATGCTTGCTGAGCTGGCCCAAAAAACAGGCCGCGATGCTACAAAATGGCAAAAGATTGCTGCGGAAACTCGCGAGCAGTACAGAGCAAAATACGTTGTTGACGGCAAGCTTACCGACCGCTGTGTTACCGCACTTCTTTGCTCGGTCTATGCAGGACTTCTCAATGAGGACGAAATTCAGTGGCACGTTGACGAGGCGGCAAGAATTATTGCCGAGCGCGGTTACTGCATCACCGAGGGTATTCACACACTTCGTACAATTTTTGACGTATTTGGTAAATACGGTCACAACGACACACTCTTTAAGATTCTCACAAATGCCAACTTCCCCGGCTATGCAAAGGCAATGCGCGACGGACTTCAAGCTCTCCCCGAGATATACACATACTTAATGGGAGAAAAGCCTGACGAGCTTTATCCGAGCCTGAACCACCACTTTACCGCTATGGTAAATACCTGGTTTATTAAGTACGTGAGCGGTATTGACCACGTTGGTTTTGGCAGCGACGAGGTTATCATTAAGCCGTACTTTGTTGACGGAATTGACAGCTTTAAGACAACCGTTAGAGGCGTTACAACAAGCAAGAGCGGCAATGTATTTAAGGTTTCGTCCGATAGCGCATTTACATTAGAACTTGGCGAGTATTCGGGCAAATACGATGCCGGCAAGTATGAATTTAATATCTAATATTTATTTAAAAACGCTTGTGCCCTTAGGCACAAGCGTTTTTTGTTACTTACCGCAGTTTTTATCAAAGCTGGGGTTGCAGGCGTAGAAGTTTTTGGCATCGAGGCGGTCTTGGACAAGGCGGAGTGCCTCTCCGAAACGCTGAAAATGCACGATTTCTCTTTGACGCAGGAAGCGGATGGGGTCTTTTACGTCGTAATCGTCGATTATGCGAAGCAGGTTATCGTAGGTTGTTCTTGCCTTTTGTTCGGCGGCAAGGTCTTCGTGCAGGTCGGTGATTACGTCGCCCTTTGACTGAAAATAAGCCGCAGTAAACGGTACGCCCGACGATGAAACGGGATAAACGCCGGTTGTATGATCGACGTAATACGGCTCAAAGCCGTATTTCTTGATATCCTCGGGTGTGAGGTCACGGGTGAGCTGATGCACGATTGCGCTAATCATTTCCATGTGACCGAGTTCTTCACTGCCGACGTCCGTTAAGATAGCCTTTACCTCATCGTAGGGGGCGCTATATCTTTGGCTTAAATATCTAAGCGAAGCGCCCAGCCCGCCGTCGGGGCCGCCGAGCTGCGAAATTATAGCCATTGCAAGCTTGGGATTAGGCTGTGCAATTTTTACGGGGTATTGAAGCTTTTTATCGTAAGTCCACACGGTCTATTCCCTCACTTTCCCAAGGCCACGGACCCTTTACCCAATCAAAGCTATCGGGATTCATTGATGCGTCAGCGTTCAGCGGTCCGTATTTCATTTCATATTGATTTACAGCATCGTTTAAAAGATACTGATACTGTGCAAAATATTCGAGTGCTCGTTTATCGGTTGGGTGGGTATCAAGGTAGAGATTGAGTTCATCCATAACAAAATCGAGCATTTGAACCCTTTTCAGTGCTCTTTCTCTATCCGTCATTTTAATATCCCCTTTCCAAGAAAGGGTAGGTCAAGCGACGGGAAGACTGTTCCTCTTTCAAAAGCTTTTTCGTCATCATACATTTCTTCCCATTTTTGCCACGGCACGTAAGCCATTGCAAGTGAGCATTTATTTTGAGGAATATTGCAGTTTGTCTGTGTATCACAGCACATACGTTTTATTTCCACTTATGCCCTCTCCTTTCAATTTTACAAAAGTCGCATACGCGACCTACTTTATACTATGTCTTGTGC
>CAZDLQ010000103.1:0-4630 GCA_964506315.1 uncultured Oscillospiraceae bacterium | reverse complement strand
GCACGGATGCTGTTTTTTCATTTGAAGCGTATCATTCACGCGTACATCCACCAAGAGCCCTCCAATTCAAACATATATAGTTTATTATACACGCTTTTAACAAAAAAGGCAATATTTTCCCTACTACTATTTTTAACGAATAATAACAATTTTTAGCAAATATAATTAAATTACAAAAGGACATAGTAAAACTTATAAATTTAGGAGGCAAACTCAAAATGACCGAATATAAACCCGAAGGAGCCCTTATTTCAACTGCAGCAAACATTTCGGCGTTAAAATCGCACTCAGCCTTGCAGGACGCATTTAATCTGGGAAAAATTCTCGAAGCGCGCGTAAGCAGCTGCGATACCGAACATAATCTAATTGTTGACCTTGGTTGTATGATGGGAATTATACCGCGAGAAGAAGCGGCTATAGCCGTCGATGGCGGCGAAATTAGGGATATTGCCATCATCTCACGTGTAAATAAGCCCACCTGCTTTAAAATTACGGGGTTTAGTGAAAAGGAAGACGGTACCGTTTATGCACTTCTTTCACGAAAACAGGTGCAAGAGGAGTGTAAAGTAAAATACATTGACAGGCTTGTTTGCGGCGATATTATCCCCGTTTGTATAACACGCTTGGAGCCGTTTGGATGCTTTGTTGATATTGCTTGCGGACTTATATCAATGATTCCCATTGATTATATTTCAGTTTCTCGAATTTCACACCCAAGCGACCGATTTGTAAACGGTCAAAGAATTTATGCAGTTGTTAAATCTATAGAAGAAAACGGCAAAATTACACTATCGCACAAAGAACTTTTGGGAAGTTGGCTGCAAAACGTTGAAAACTTTAAAATCGGCGAAACCGTTTCGGGAATTATTCGTTCCGTAGAGGATTACGGCATTTTTGTAGAATTAACTCCGAACCTTGCAGGGCTTGCCGAGCCTAAAGAAAACGTAAAAATCGGTCAGCAAGCGAGTGTTTACATAAAAAATATAATACCTGAGAAAATGAAGATTAAATTAAACATTATCGACTCATTTGACGCCGATTATGTTGTAAAAGAGCCAAAATATTATTTCGAGGGCGATCATATTGATAAATTCACTTACTCGCCTGCCGTTTCAAACAAGCTAATCGAAGCCTACTTTTAATAAAAATCTCAGCCTTTTTATTGGCTGAGATTTTTTATTTCACCTGTATTCCCGAATGTCTAATACTAAAATCGGCATTTACATTAAACTCAATATTTGACAACACGTATTCTAAAGATTTTTCCTGCAATATTTTATATAATCTATCGTCCGCCTTTTTTATTCGCTGTGCAAAATAAAGGATATCGCACTGGTTTTGGATTACTGTTTTTTCAAGCACGCTTAACAAAGACTCTTTAATTTGTTTTTCCACGTCATCTTCAACCTTTGAAAGCTGCTGTTTTCTTGTATCGGAATCACCTATCACGCCAAATTCGGACACGTTTCCATAGGCGGAAACATTTACGTTTACAACTGCGTTGTCACCGTTAAAGGCAATATCTATATCGCTTTTTTGCGAAACAACATTTACTGAAACGCTTTTTTGGTTTTGCTTTGTGACAAACACTCCGTCGCGGATATTGCCAAGCAATAAATTCAGCCCCATTGTTTCTTGACTGTTAAGAATAATTTTGGGCTTATACTCTTTAAAAATAACGCAATTTTCTATTTTAACGCTATCATCTCTATCCACCTCTAACAGTGGAAGAACGAACTGTCCATCGAGGTTATAGGACGTTTTTAAGGCTTCTATTACGGTTATATCAACGCTTTTACCTCGCTCTTCAATTCTATCAATTGAAAAGTTTGAGTTATTTTTTGAAAATTCCTCTAAAGCTAACACTTTCTCAGCAGTTTCATCACAGCACAAAACCGATGCGTTCAGCGAGATTTGGTAATTAGAATTCATAAAATCAAAAACACTTTGTATACCGTTTAGCGCCGCGCCTTTACCTATTAAAAAAATGCCGCTGTGTCCGTAAAAAATTTGTTTGCCGTCGCTTGACTCGGCATTTTTTAGCGCATCAAAAAGCGTTTTTCCGCTTGATTTTATGATGCCTTTTCCGCTTTCATCCCCAGCCCCTGCATCAGCCGACTGCAAATGTTCTTTTAGGCTTAAAACATATTCGCCGTTTTTATAATCAATTCCCACCGCTTCAATTATTGCTCTATCTCGCATTTGAGTCGGGCTATCGCAAGAGCAAAGTGTAAGACATAGCGTTACAAGCAGCAGGACAGCTGAAATTATTTTATTCACAGCTTTCCCCTCCCCGCTTTATTTTTCGGCTTATAACGAAGATAATCGGGAAAAACACCGCCAAAACAAGAATTGGGATTCCCGTCAGTATCACCCTATACATTATCTCTATCGAAACGATATTTTCGCAGGTGAAAAGAGAAAAAACAAAAACAAGCACTGCACACAAAATATTTGAAACGATTTTCTTGTTTGGGCGCATAAGGTGGTTTAAGCTCTCGGTAGCAACCAAAAAATAGACCGACAGTTTTATTACCGCCATAAAAACCCAAAGAACAATAAACGCAAGGCTCATTCTATCGGTAAGTGAATTTTCGCTCATTGCGGACAGCGTATAAAACGGAAACAGTATTGTTTTTCTATATTCTCCAAGCGCCGTAATGGTTGCAAGGGAAACAACCTCAAGAAAAATGCCCGACAAGAGCACAAAAATGGACGAGGATTTTTTTATACTGCCTTTAACGTTTTCGCACAAAATTAAAAAAGGTATTATTTCGGTGGTATGTGCTACTTTGTCAAACGTAAATAAAACCGCCTGCGAAAGGCTATCGTATTTAATCGGTTCAATATTAAACGTTTCAGCCTGGCTAAATGAAAGAATAGCTATTAAAATAATCGAAAAAGTCATTGCTACAAACACCATACCCGAAAGCCTTGCCACAGCTTCAATTCCTTTGTGACAAAGAAACACCACAACTGCTATCATCGGAATCAGGAAGAATATGGGTGTAGACGATAAATACAGCGTGGACGACATAAAAAAGGTAAACTGTGTAAGACATTCAACCGACAAAAACAAACAAACAACCGCCATACTAAAAGAGAACAGTTTTGCAAATTTTCCCGTGTATGAATAACCTAAATCCGATACGTTTGTATCGGATTTTTTTCCTATAAGAATAAGGCTTGGAACAAACAGCAAAAAACTGATTACAGCACTTGCCGTAATGCAAATAGCGGACGTTACAGCGCCTATTTCGTAGGTAGTCGGCTTATAGGTGAATATCGAAAAAAGCCTTGAAACCGCGAGCATTACTCCCAACTGAATTGGGCTTATTTTGGGTTTGCTAAGCATTTTTACCCTCCTCGCCACTTCGTAATTGTGAGCCATTAATATCTTGAATTTCCATTTTATTTGAAGAAAGCTTACTTTTCCCCGTAAACAAAAGACTGTCACTAATCCATCTAATGTCAAACGGTGATAGCGGCGCAGTCATTGGGATGTTTAAGCTATTCATTGAGGAGATTATTGCACCTACAGCCGCTAAAGAAAGCGCAATTCCAAACAAACCCGAAAGCCCACCGATTATGATAAAAGCGAATCTTAAGATCATAATCGGTTCATAAAGCTTCGGAACGGTAAAGGCGCATATTGCCGTTATTGCCACAACCATAACTATCGGCGCGCTTACAAGCCCTGCGTTAACAGCCGCATCACCAATTACAAGTGCGCCGACTATTCCGATGGTGTGACCTACTGCATTAGGCAGCCTAATTCCCGCCTCGCGCATTATTTCAAATGCAAGATAGATAATAATAGCTTCAACCATAACCGAAAACGGAATCGCCGACTCGGCCGAGGCTATGCTAAACAGCAATTCTCTCGGCAAAAGCTCGGGGTGAAATGTCGTTATTGCCACGTAACCGCCGGGTAGCAAAAAGGAAATAAAAAACGAAAAATATTTTAGCACTCTTATAAAAGTCGTAAAGTACGGCTTGTGAGCATAGTCGTCAAAGCTTTTAAAATTCTCGCTAAAAAGATATGGAACAATAAGCGCATACGGCGAGCCGTCAATGAGTACCGCAATTCTACCCTCTCTAATTTTTCCGCAAAGAACGTCGGGTCTTTCGGTGCTACCCACCGACGAAAAAAGTGAAAAAGCGTCATTTTCTAAAAAAGGTATTAAATAGCTTGAGTCTAAAACAATGTCGATGTCTATTTGCGACAGCTTCTTTTTCACTTTATTAACAAGCTTGACCGATGCTCTATCGTTTAAATACACAACACAAACATCGGTTTTACTCGTTTTTCCAATATTCATTAAATTAAATCTTAACTCGGGTGAACGTATTCTTCGCCTTATCATACTTAAATTGGTTCTAATTGGCTCAGTGAATGCCTCTTTACTGCCAAGCTCGTTTACCTCATTAGTCGGCTCGGAAACGCTTCTAAACTGAAACCCCTGCACGCCGATAGCAAAGCCGCTGCTTTTTCCGTCAATTAAAACAATAGCGAAGCCGTACATTATCCGTGTGAAAAGCTCATCGAAATTATATATCTCATGTTGCTCAGCCGCTAAAACGCTTTTATTTCTTATAAAATCAAAGATTTCTTCTCCTGTCATATTCT
>CAZDLQ010000102.1:0-4640 GCA_964506315.1 uncultured Oscillospiraceae bacterium | reverse complement strand
AAGGATAAAAAGGAATTTTCAAAGAACTTCTCGGATTCAAAGAGTAGGCTTAGAGCGGATATCAACAAGCTTGAGGCAATGGCTGATCCCGTTGTTAAGAAAAAACGCGGAAACTATAAACTGCCGCGCGCTCTTTTGGCAGGTGATAGCGTTAGGGTTGTTGATATAGATAAGGAGGGAACAGTTATTTCGGCCGCCGATAAGGACGGAAACGTGCTTGTTAGGGTTGGAATTATGAAAATGAGAGTTCCTCTTAAAAATCTTGTTCTTCTTGACCATAAGGCTGAGACTATCACGCCTTCAAAGAGAAACGGTGAGAGTCGCGCATTTAGAGAAATTAAAACCGAAATTGATATTCGCGGTATGGATAGTATCGAGGGCATAGTTGAGGTTGAAAGGTTTATAGATGCCGCTGTTATGTCGGGACTTGGAACTGTTAGCATAATACACGGAAAGGGTACCGGAGTACTGAGAAAGAGTGTTTGGGATAGACTCAAAACTCATAAAAACGTAAAAAGCTATAGAAGCGGCACGTTTGGTGAAGGCGAAATGGGCGTTACCGTAGTTGAATTAAAATAATTTAAAAATAGTGTTGACAACGGAAAAGAAGTTTGTTATAATAGTCGAGAAAACAAAGCAGAACAGTCTTTTCCGTTCTCACCTTAGAGCGACTTTAGCTACTTTGGTCAATACTTTAAAAGGTTTTTACCTTGCCGTATTGCGTAAATGGAAGCTGCTTTCGTTTGCGCTTTGTTTATTTTTAGGGGATTGATGGTTCCTCGTTAAACTATCAAATATTATTTTAGGGTGCGGAGGTGCTTTTTATAGCTACTCAGGAACTGCTTATCAATGAAGAAATTCGCGACAAGGAAGTACGTCTTATCGGTAACGACGGAGAACAGCTTGGCATTGTTTCAGCCAAAGAGGCTCTCAAGATCGCTGCTGAAAAGGACTTAGACCTTGTAAAAATTGCCCCTCAGGCTCAGCCGCCTGTTTGTCGTATTATGGATTACGGCAAGTATTGCTTTGAGCAGGCTAAGCGTGAAAAGGAAGCAAGAAAAAATCAAAAGGTTGTTGACGTTAAGGAAATTAGGCTTTCGCTTAATATTGATACCAACGATTTTAACACAAAGGTTAACCACGCCGTGAAGTTTTTAAAAGCAGGAAACAAGGTTAAGGTTTCTTTAAGATTTAGAGGTCGTGAGATGGCTCACACCGAGCTCGGTAAAGAGAGTATTGCTCGTTTTGCTGAAGCCTGTTCCGAATACGGCATTATTGCCAAGGAACCTAAGCTTGAAGGACGCAGTATGGTTTTGTTTATGTCCGCTAAACCCTCAAAGTAAAAAACAAAAAACAGGAGGTTCGTTTTATGCCTAAGCTCAAAACTCACTCGGGAGCAAAAAAGCGCTTTAATCTTACCAAAAACGGAAAGGTTAAAAGAGCACACGCATTTAAGTCACACATTCTTGCAAAGAAATCCACCAAGCGTAAGAGAGGTCTTAGAAAAGCAGCTTATGCTGATAAGACCAACGTTGCTGCAATTAAGTTGCTCGTTCCTTATAAATAAACGAGTCTGCGGCAGATAAGATATCTGTGGAAACAAAATAACGACGATTTGAAATCGGGAGGTAACGACAATGGCTCGTGTTAAAGGAGCAATGATGACTCGCAAGAGAAGAAAAAAGGTTTTAAAACTTGCGAAAGGATATTATGGAAGTAAGAGCAAACTGTTCAAGACTGCTAAAGAAGCAGTTATGAAATCCGGACAGTATGCATACATCGGACGTAAGCAGAAAAAGCGTGATTTCAGAGCACTTTGGATCACAAGAATTTCTGCAGCATGCCGTGCAAATGACATCAATTATTCAACATTTATGAACGGCCTTAAAAAAGCTGGAATTGCGTTAAACCGCAAGATGCTTTCTGAGATCGCCATTCATGATGAAAAGGCTTTTGCTGAACTCGTAAAGAAAGCAAAGGCAGCTCTCTAATAAGAGATAAAACGCCCGCGTCTTTAAATTAGACACGGGCGTTTTGGAGTATTTTAAGGACTTTTTTTATCCCATTTTAAAGCAAAAACATTGGGGAGAAACAATAAAATGCAAAGAATAACAAGTAGAGAAAATCCCTTAATAAAACAGCTTGTTTTGCTAATGGAAAACAAGAAAGAGCGCACTAAAACCGGTCTTTTTATTGCGGAAGGTTTAAGGCTGTGTAGAGAGGCTGCACAAAGCTCTATAGCAATAAAAACCGTTCTTGTTACCGATGCTTTTATGGATAAGCACGGTGAGCAGGCTAGTACAATTTTTGCGTCTTGTGACGACGTTGTTATGATTTCCGAGGGCGTTTCGCAAAAGCTTGGGGATACGGTTTCTTCTCAAGGTATATTTTGCTTGTGTCAATTGCCCGATACGTTATGTGAGATACAGGGCAAAAAATTCATTGTTTTAGAAAATTTACAGGACCCGGGAAATATCGGTACAATAATCAGGAGCGCACAGGCCTTTAAAATGGACGGCGTGGTTTTCGTCGGTAATTGTGTTGATATTTACAGCCCTAAGGTTTTGAGGAGCACCATGGGTACTGTTTTTAGCACACCGATTTATAGGTTTCCTTCAATGCTCGAGGCAAAGCAGGAACTTAAAAAAGTCGGCTGTGAAATATTAGGCGCAGTTTTAGATGATAAATCGGAAAAATTGTCGCAAATAAAGTTTAAAGATCCTTGTGCAGTAATAATAGGAAACGAAGCAAACGGACTTAGTGACCTTGCAAAAAGCTGTTGTGATTCGTTTGTTTATATTGAAATGTCAGGAAACGCTGAATCTCTTAATGCAGCAGTTGCCGCATCAGTAATTATGTGGGAAATGCAAAAATAAGATAAAAGTGAAGTGATAAATATGAATAGATGCGAATATTATATATGGCTTGTCAAATGTATGGGTGCGGGCAACCCTCGCTCACACAAAATTTTAGAGTTGTATGATGATATAGCGCAATTCTATGACGATTGTAGGAACAAGTGCTTTAAAAAGGGCCTTCGTTTTACCGAAGAAGAGTTAAACCTGCTTAATAAAACCGATCGTTCGGATGTTAAAGAAGTTTTTGCTGTTTACGATCGTTTTCACACACAGTATATAACCATTGAAGATGAATTATATCCAAAGTATCTTAAAAATATAGATAATCCGCCGCTCGTTCTATTTGTGGTGGGTGATATTTCTCGTCTTGATGATGAACTGCTTCTCACTGTTGTCGGCACAAGAAAAGAAACGCTTTACGGTAAAAAGGCTTGTGAGCTTATTTGCAGCGAGCTTTGCGTTTCGGGATTTTCAATAGTTAGTGGCCTCGCAAACGGCGGAGATACTACTGCGCATATTACCGCATTAAAGTGCGGAGCGAGAACTTACGGTTTTCTTGCTTGCGGATTGGACGTTGACTATCCTTACGGCAAGGCGGCCTTAAAGAATGCAATTTTTAAAAGCGGTGCAATTATAACGGAATTTCTCCCAGGAGAAAGACCTATTGCACGTAATTTCCACATAAGAAACAGGCTTATGTCGGGTATATCGGAAGGAACACTTGTTATTGAGTCACCTGCCGGTAGCGGAACGCTTATTACAGCGCACTGTGCCGCCTATCAAGGCAAAGAGGTTTTTGCTGTTCCTGCTGGTATATTTTGGATTAACAGTAGAGGTATAATTGAACTTCTTCAGGATGGTGCAAAACCAGTAAAAGATGCATTGGATATTATAGAAGAATATTTATCAAGATATCCCGAAAAGATTAAAATTCCTGAGAAAAACGAAAACTTAAAGCAGGTTTACGCTTCGAACAGTAAGCTTGGCCTTACTGATGCAAATAACGAACAGGCCATAACCGATCAGGAAATGCTCCAGGTTAGAAAAAAGGCTAAAAAAGAGCTTAAGGAAGCGGGAAAAGACGCTGTAAAGGGTAAGAAGGTTATATCGCAAGAGGTTATTGAGCCGCTTGTCTCGCGCCTTGAAGCAAATAATTTATCAAACAACAAGGTTGCGCTTGAAATAGTATCGCTTCTTCAAAGTGATGCGCTTACAATCGATGAGCTGCTTGAAAAAGCCGAGTCGGACTCAAACGAGGTTTCCAAAATGGCAACAAAGCTTGAGGTTTTTGGAATTGTAAGAAAAAATCACGGAAATAGAATAGAACTTATTTTAGAAAATCAAAATAATTAAAAATACATTTATAGGTGAATAGAAATATGGCAAATTTAGTTATTGTTGAGTCGCCTGCAAAGGCTAAAACAATAAAAAAATATTTGGGTAAAAATTACGACGTTATTGCGTCAATGGGACACGTTCGCGACCTGCCCAAAACCAAAATCGGCGTAAATATTGAAAATGATTTTCAGCCTGAGTATATCAATATTAAGGGTAAGGGCGATTTAATAAAGTCCATCAAGGAGCAGGCTAAGAAATCGGACAAGGTATTCCTTGCAACCGACCCTGACCGCGAGGGTGAGGCTATATCTTGGCATCTTGCACATATTTTAGGGCTTGATCTTTCACAGCAAAACCGTGTAACCTTCAATGAAATCACCAAAAACGGTATAAAGAAGGGAATGTCCAGCCCAAGAAGCATTGATATAGACCTTGTTAACGCAC
>CAZDLQ010000101.1:0-4663 GCA_964506315.1 uncultured Oscillospiraceae bacterium | reverse complement strand
GCGAAACCGCCTTTGAAATAGTAGGTGTTCGTGCAATGTCCATTTGGTGGAGGCGAGGGGAATTGAACCCCTGTCCGAAAACCTCTTGCTATGACTTTCTACGAGTGTAGTTTATCTTTTAAATTCCCAAAGCGCAGCGCCGACAAACAGGCTTTACGCTCGGTAACCCCTAATACACATAGAGCCGCGGGGTAAATGCTCTATGCGGCACCACCTGTGTGACGCCCTATTCTAAAACGGTGGTAATCTTAGATAGGACGGCCGCCTAAATTAGGCAGCGTAAGCTAATTTATTATTGTTAGCGTTTAAATTTAAGTTTCGGATTTTAAAGAGTGTCCGAGCCTCTACTCGCTTATCATAACTCAAAATCCCCGTCGAACCCTTTACGCCCCCGAGTATCTCGCTTTTTTATTTTACCACAAAAAGCGAGCAAAAATGTTATGAAATTAAAAATTTTTAACAAATCTTATTGCCATTTGCATCCAAACTTCCGCCTCGTCGCTTACAGGGCCTGTAACCTCGTTTGCGAGAGCAAGACCGTGTCCCATGTGCGGAAATACGTGCAGCTCGGCATTTATATTAAGCTTCCTAAGCGCCGAGAAAAACAAAATGCTGTTTTCAACAGGTACGCCGCCGTCCTCAAAGGTGTGCCATATAAAAGCCTGCGGCGTATTTGCCTTAACTAACTTTTCAAGCGAATATTTTTCCGCCATTTCCCTACTATACTCGCAACCCGTAAGCGCTTCAAACGAACCTTTGTGAGCAAACTCGCCGCCCGTAATTACGGGATAGCCCAAAATAAGTGCGTTAGGCTTACATTCATCAGCGGTTAAGCCTGTGTTTTTAAGAACGTCGTCACTGTCAAAAAATACGCCCAAGCTTGCTGCAAGATGTCCGCCTGCCGAGAAGCCGCAAACCATTATCTTATCGGGATTTATATTCCATTCGCTCGCGTTCTTTCTAACAATGCTGACCGCCTCGGCGGCCTCGCAAACTGCTTGCGGAAAAACTGCAGGCGAAACGCTGTAATCTAAAACAAAAGCGCAAATACCCTCGCAAGCAAACTTTAATGCAATCGGCTCGGCTTCCCTATCGGACGTAAAACGGTATCCGCCGCCGGGGCAAATAACAACGGCGTGTCTTCCGCCCTCAGCAATCTTTTGCGAAGCGCATATATGCGGAATGTAGCATTTAAGCGACGGCTCAAAATTGCTGTCCGCGCCCGATGTTCTTACCTTTAATTTTATTACTTCGGTATTCATAGCTATTCGTCCCTTTGTCTTGATTTAAGATTTCTCTCAATCTCTCTTTTTGCATCACGCTTTGCGGCATCGTCGCGCTTGTCGTAAAGCTTTTTACCGCGGCAAAGCCCTAATGACATTTTGACGCGGCTTCCCTTGAAATAAAGTGACAGCGGAATGAGTGTAAAGCTTTCTCGCTTTACAAGCCCAAACAACCTGTTTATCTCACGCTTGTGCATCAAAAGCTTCTTAGGACGCAGCGGATCGCGGTTAAAAATATTACCCTTTTCATAAGGACTTATATGCATTCCGTGAACAAACAGCTCACCGTTATCAATCTCACAATAAGAGTCCTTAAGATTAACACCGCCTGCACGAAGTGACTTTACCTCAGTGCCGAAAAGCTCAATACCCGCCTCATAGCTTTCGTCGATGAAATAATCGTGAAAAGCCTTGCGATTTTGGGCTATATTGCGGTTTTCTTCAGCCATTTGCTCACCTCCATTTTAGCATTTTTACAAATTAAAATTCGTTTCTATCTTTAAGCGCTCTAAGCAGCGTCATTTCGTCGGCATATTCAAGCGCACTGCCGATAGGAATACCGTATGAAAGACGGGTAACCTTTATGCCACGCGGCTTTAAAATTTTGTTGGAAATATAAGACGCAGTAGCCTCACCCTCGGTGGTGGCGCCCGTTGCCATAATAGCTTCCTTTATCTCGCCCGAATCGAGCCTATCCACAAGCTCTTTTATGCAAATCGCATCGGGGCCGATATTGTCAAGCGGCGAAATAAGACCGTGAAGTGCGTGGTAAAGCCCACGGTACCCACCGACACGCTCAAAGCTGATTATGTCCCTTGGCCCCTCAACTATGCAAACGATAGAACGGTCACGCATAGGGTCGGCGCAAACGGGACAAATATCACTTTCCGCAAGGTTACAGCAAACCTTACAGCGACGAAGGCTTTTGTGCGCGTTTACAATGGAGTTTGCAAACTCCTCAGCCTTTTCAAGCGGCTGAGATAACATAAAGAAAGCCATTCTTTGTGCGCCTTTTCGGCCTATTCCGGGCAGTTTTTCAAACTGCTCGATAAGCTTTTTAAGGCTTGGGGATGTGGAATCCATAGTGTTTTCCTTTCGTAAATAAGGTTAGAATAAACCGGGAATGCTGGGCATTTGACCTGTGATTGCGCCCATAGTTTCGTTTGAGTCAGCCTCAAGCTTTGCTACAACCTCGTTAACTGCGGCGGCAATAAGGTCCTCAAGCATTTCAACGTCATCGGGATCAACAACGTCGGGGCTTATTTTAACCGAAGTAACACTCTTTTTACCTGTCATGGTAATCTCAACGGCACCGCCGCCGACCGATGCAGTATACTCCTTTGCTTCAAGCTCCTCTTGAGCCTTTTGCATATCCTCCTGCATTTTTTGAACCTGCTTCATCATATTGTTGGGATTCATTGAAGAAGAGCCATAGCCCTGTGGAAGTCTTGCTTTCATAATATTGTCCTTTCTTTTACACCTCGGCGCTTGGAACTGCTTTAAAATAGGAATAAAGCGTTTCTTCTACCAAGGTTTTTTTATCGTGATAATATTGCGGCAAATAGTGAACGCCACGTATTTTGCATCCGCTAATGCCGTATTTTGCGTTAAATCCAAAAAGATTTATGTACAAATGAAGGTCGGTGCGTTCCATATCCATCGCAATCAGCACCTCGACAAGCGCCTTGACGTCGTCAATAGCGCGGTGACTGTTTTGCACCTTGCCCTCAAGTCCGTAAGCCTCGATAGCGTTTTGAAGCTTATGTGGGAAGGGGCGCCTGTCCTTGTAAACGGTAAGCGAATCGAGAAAATCCAAAGCGTGAACAAACTTTTTGCCCTTCAAGAGCCTGCGCACAAACATTAAATCAAATTGCGCGTTGTGCGCGACAAGCAGTGTGGGCGCATCGCTGATAAGCGAATAGAAGATATCCGACGCCTCGGGGTAGGTTATGCCGTCTTTTTCTAACATTTCATCGGTTATGCCTGTTAGGTTTACTATAAACGGGTCAAGCCTTTGTCCGTCGGGAAGGCGAATAAACTCATCAATTTCACGCTCAAATACGAGGTTGCCGCGGTCATCTCTTGTAAGCTTTACCGCCGCAAGCTCGATTATTTGGTCCTTTTCAAAATTAAGACCCGTAGTTTCGGTATCGAAAACTACAATGTTCTTGTATTTATCAAAAAGTCCTGCAAGCTCATTCATTTTGTAAGACCTCTTTTGTGTTAATCTACCTTAACGTCAACGCCGTGTTTCTCGGCTCTCTTTAAGATTTCTACCATAGCATTGCTGCCGCTTAAATCGGTTTTGGGTTTTTCTTTATACTGCGCAATCATAAGGCTCTTGCCTGCGGCCTGCGCAACGGCGGCCTTGAGCGTTTGCCTGTTGTTTTCACTGCTCTTTAAGAGGGTAAACGAAAAGTCGTTTGTGTCAATGTACACAACGTCCCCTTCAATAAAAGCGCGTGACATTTTGAGCGCTCCGTAAAGCGGTGCGTTTGTAGTCGAGAGTATATCCAAAACCTTGCCCCACGGTGCAAACTCGGCCTTGCCGTCAGCACTCGGTGCAGCGCTTGGCTTTGGCGTTTCACTCGGCGCTTTAGGTGCAGGTGCAGGCTGTACTGCCTTTTTCTCCTCTTTTGCCTCTTGCGCTGCGGGCGGTGCCGATTTAGTGACGGGCGCGCTAAACGGCGAAAAGCCGGTAGGCACCGAAAGAAGCAGCTTTTCAAGCTTTTCAAGCCTTGCTAAAATTGCGTTTGTATCTCCCGTAAGGCTGGGCGTGCACATTTTTATAAGACACTGCTCAAACAAAATATACGGATAGGCCGCTTTGCCAAGCGTATTAAGTGTTTGTGACAAGGTGTCAAGGCAAAACATAATTTGTGAAAGCGTAAGCTTGTTTGCAAGCTCGGTAACGCTCTCGATATCGGTACCTGCGGCGAAAAGCTCGGTATTTTTACCGCCTGCCGCTTTAATTACCATAGCATCTCTAAAAAAGCCGATAAGTTCGGCGGTTATAAAGCTAAAGGAATATGAGCCCGAGTGAGCCTCTCCCGAGAGAGAAAGTGCGGCGCAGGTGTCCTCACTGCAAATAGCCTTTGCAATTTCAAGTATAAAGCCGCGGTCAGCCTGACCTGATACCTTGGCAACCACCTCGCGAGTGACGTGATTGTCAAAGGAAGCGCATTGGTCGAAAATTGAGAGCGCATCTCTCATTCCGCCGTCGGCAAGGCGTGCAATAACCTGTGCGGCATCCTCGTCAAGCTCTATTTCCTCGCCTTGTGCAACCTTGAAAAGCTGTTCGACTATAAGGCTGTCCTCGATTCGAGCAAAGTCAAAACGCTGACAACGGGAAATTATGGTAACGGGTACCTGATGTACCT
>CAZDLQ010000100.1:0-4664 GCA_964506315.1 uncultured Oscillospiraceae bacterium | reverse complement strand
GCATCCTCACCAAGCTCGTCGATAATTGCCTGCTTAAAGCCTTCGGTTGCTGCGTCAAGAGCAACGTGCTCAACAAGCTGAACAATACCGATTTTGTATTTGCCGTCGTCCTTTTCTTCAGAACAACCCGCCATTGTGAACATACAACCTACGCCAAGCGCAAGTGTCAAAAGGATGGACATTACCTTTTTCATTATAATTTCTCCTTTTAGCTAATTTTTGCTCATTTGAGCCTTGCATTTTTGTTGATTTTATTATATAATACACAATATCATTAGTCAAACAAATGATTTTGATGTTTGCTATCAAAATTTTAGATGTATGAGGGTACATAATGGAGCTTAGAAATTTAATCACATTTATCCACGTTGCAGAGCTTGGAAGTTTCACAAAAGCGGCCGAGCAGCTTGGCTATTCACAGTCAACAGTTTCCTTTCAAATAAAGCAGCTTGAAGATGAGCTTGACTGTCTTTTATTTGAAAGAATAAATCACACAATATCGCTTACCGATCGCGGACACGAGCTTGTATCCTATGCACACAGGGTACGTGTGCTTACCGATGAGTTTAAGGAAAATCTCGCAAAAGAAAAAGAGCTTTCGGGTCACATACACATTGTTACCCCCGACTCGATTTGCGACGATATGATAAACTCGCATTACATTGATTTTCACAAAAATTATCCGTCCATTTCCATTCGGTTTACCACGGGTGACTCGGCGGTTATGCTTGATATGCTTGACCACAACGAAGCGGATATGATAATAACGCTTGACGGGCGAATACACAACAAGGACTACATAATAGCCAAGGAAGAGCCGATTTCTATGCATTTTGTTGCAAGCAGCAGCTCGCGGTTTGCAGGTGTTGAGAATTTATCGGTTAAGGATATTGTAGGCGAGCCGTTTATTTTAACCGAGTACGGCCAAGGCTACAGGCGAGTTTTTGACAGGGAGCTTGCAAAAATGTCGCTTGAAATAACACCCGTTCTCGAAATTGGACGCACCGACGTTATCACCTCGATGGTTGCCCAAAGCAATATGCTTTCATTTTTGCCCGATTTTGTAACGAGAGATTTAATCGCTTCGGGCGAGCTTTGCTATCTTGACGTGCGCGATTTGAAGATAGATATTTGGAAGCAGCTTATTTACCACAAAAACAAGTGGGTATCAAAAAGTTTAAAGACCTTTATAGATTACGTAAAAAAAGAGGAATTTTCAAATTAGTCAAAACTGTGCACCCCGTGAACTGTTAGTTATTTAAGGCTCCCCTGTGTAAGGGGAGCTGTCAGCAAAGCTGACTGAGGGGTTGTTTTTTCTATCACAATCCCTCCGTCTTTTGCTTCGCAAAATCCACCTCTCGCTGCGGCTCGGTCACCTCGCGGTTCTAACAGTCCACCGGACTGTTATTCATTACCGCTCGGCCGCTTCGCTACCCTTTACACAAGGGAGGCTTTTTGTTCCTTCACTCTCTTTCGCTACCACGGCAAAGCAATTGAGATTTTTCATACCCAAATGTAACAAACAAAAAACGCTGTGGCCTTATGGACACAGCGTTTTGTTTGTGCGTTATTTCTTTTCGGGGCATCTCCAGCTGAAGTTAAGCTCGGGAGTTTTAAACGGCAGGCGATAAAATCTATCGCTGATGGGAGCGCCGTCGCGAATATGGCTTATTACGTTTATGAGCATTTCAATATCCTCAATTTTGTGATAGTGGAAGCCCTTTCTATAAGACCAGTAAAGATTATCCTCGGCCCCTAAAAGTTTATATACCTCTTTAGCGCCTTGGGTGGTAACGTACGAGCCTACGGGGTTTGCCCAGCCGTCACTTGCCGACTCGGTTACAACGAGTGCGCGAGGTGCCACCATTGCTTTTAAGAAGTGCGAGTCAAACGGAAGGTCCTCTTCCCTGCCCACGTAATCGGCCATACCCTCTCCGAACCAGAAGGGGAAAACCTCAATCATATCGGTTAAGGTTTCACTGCGTCTTTCCATACCTGTTTCGCCTGTTTGAACGGTGTGAATTCTATAACAGCCACAAGCGCCTGCGCAGGTGGAGTTGGGGGCAACCACTTTTGCTCTCTCGTCAAGCACGCCTGCGAGCATAGCGGTTTTTGCGCCGCGTGAGTGACCGCTGAATGCAACTAAGTCCATATCGTCTTTTCCGATAATTTCAAGAGCGTCAACGCATCTCATAAAGCCCCAAGCCCAAGCGCCGACTGCGCCGAAGGAGTAATCGGGGTAAACCGAATAAAGTGCGCCCGGTCTTCTGCCCTCTCCGCACACGTCGTGAGCCAGCTCGGTTCTATCAAACATAGCAAATGCGATGTTATTTTTCTTGTATGTATTGACGTAGGACGACTCATACATATAGTGGAAGCAGCCGTCACCGCAAACTACAACGGGATTTTTTTCCTTATTGGGACGGATAACCTTCATTCTAAAGCTGATTTGTTTATCCTTAGTGCCGCAAATGATTCTATACGAGCCGTCAACCTCGCTCTCGTAAAGCTTTTCAACCTCCAAAACCTCGGGCTTTGGCGGGATAGTGCCGTACTGAAGCTCTACTGCAGTTTTATAAATCTCTTTTCTTCTTTCCTGCCATTTTTCAGCGGTGTCAACGACGCTTCCGTCCTCGAAAACAAACGGATTGGGAAGGTCACCGAGAACCTCCATACTGTTTATTTTAATAAAATTTTGGTCATAATCAAATTCAGAGTTAATTTCGGGACAAAACATATTTTGTTCCTCCTTTAAAAATTTGGGAATTACCCTACTTTCACAGTATAACAATATAAATATTTAAAATCAACCGCTTTTTGTAAAAAAACGAGTTTTTTTCGTCGTTATGCCATTTTTACGGTTTTTCTTCTCATTTATACATTGCAAATATTATCAATTTTATTTACCGCGTACTTGCAAAAGCAACAATACTTTGCTATAATTTATAAAAACTGCAAAGGGGGTCGAAAAATGGCAAAAAGTGAAAAAAGCAAAAAAATTATTGCCGCTATTGCGCTTGTTTTAGTGTTAGGTGTTTTTGCCGTTATTTTCATTTACGTTGGAAAGCCTCTTGTTGAGTTTTTGGACCATCCCGAAGAGTTTAGAGAGTGGATAAACAGCTTTGGCTTTTGGGGCAGGCTTATATTTATAGGAATAATCTTTTTGCAGGTGGCGGTGGCGGTTATCCCCGGTGAGCCGTTTGAAATTGCCGCAGGCTACGCCTTTGGAAGCATTGAAGGCACGGCGCTTTGCATTGTCGGAATGACGCTTTCGGGAATACTTATTTTTGTTTTAGTTAGAAAATACGGTGTAAAGTTTGTAGAAATTTTCTTTTCGACCGAAAAAATAAATTCGCTCAAGTTCTTAAGCGACAGCAAAAAGCTAAACGCTTTGTTTTTTATTCTTATGCTCATTCCCGGCACGCCCAAGGATCTTTTATGTTATTTTGCGGGTCTTACAAAAATGCGGCTTTCCGATTTTGTATTCATTTCGGCGGTGGCGCGAATCCCGTCGGTTGTTACCTCATCCATTGGCGGCAGTATGCTCGGACAACAAAAATATATGGTAGCAATAATTGCTTTTGCCGTTACCATTTTAATTAGTCTTGCGGGGCTTTTTATCTACAAAAAGATTGAGCAAAAGAAAAATCAGAAATAATTCTAAGGCTTTAAGCAAAATATTATACTGAGCCGATGCAAATGTTTACAGTTTATTTTCCATTATTTAATTGACAATTTACAAAAAATGTAATATACTAAATTCACAACATAATAACTCGTAAGGGAGTAGTTAGCACGCTTTTGCGCGTGTTTCAAGTTCAACATCATGGCATTTCGCCTGGCTTGGATTAAATAACAAGACTTACGTGTGGCTCAAAACCATACGTAAGTCTTTTTTATATTTTAAAAAGAAAGAAGGCAACACGGTGAAATTTTACACTAAAGACACAAGCGAAGTTTTTAGCGAAGTGGCTTCCTGCGCTTCGGGACTTTCAAGTGCCGAGGCTGAGAAAAGGCTTTTAGAAAACGGCCCTAACAAGCTAAAAGAAGCCAAAAAGGATTCTCTTTTAAAGAGATTTATTTCACAGCTTAAGGACCCCATGATAATCATTTTGATTATCGCGGCGGCGGTTTCGGCGGCTACCGAAATGATTGAGGCATCAAGCGCCGGTCACGCCATTCCCTTCCCCACCGATGCACTTATTATTTTAGCGGTTGTTATAATTAACGCCATTCTCGGCGTATATCAGGAAAGCAAGGCCGAAAAGGCCATTGAGGCGCTTCAGGAAATTTCGGCGGCTACCTCAAAGGTGCTTCGTGACGGCAAAATTTGTCAGGTACGAAGCGAGGAGTTAGTTCTCGGTGACGTTGTGCTTTTAGAGGCGGGCGACGCAGTTCCTGCCGACTGCCGTATTTTTGAAAACGCGAGTATGAAAATTGAAGAAGCGGCGCTTACGGGCGAAAGCGTTCCCGTAAACAAGATTATTGCCGCAATCGGTCTTTCGGACAGCAAAAATGAGGTTCCGCTCGGCGATAGAAAAAATATGTGTTACATGGGCAGTACCGTGGTTTACGGTCGCGGCAAGGCGGTTGTTGTTGGCACGGGAATGGACACCGAGATGGGTAAAATTGCCGATGCTATTTCAAACGCTTCCGAGGGTCAA
>CAZDLQ010000099.1:0-4677 GCA_964506315.1 uncultured Oscillospiraceae bacterium | reverse complement strand
TATATATTTATTATATAGGGGCGCGTGCGAAAAAATTTTTTTCACAGTATATTGTGTAAAATTTTGAAAAAGGCAAAATTTAACCCATTTTGTAGCGTTTTTGCAGGAAGTAAAAAAAATAAAGTTTAAAAAAAACTATTGACTTTGAGGGGTATAATAGGATATAATACTATACTGCATAAGGGTTTGTTTTATTCGGCATAAAGCCGTAAGATATTTAATCCAATAAACTTTAGGGAGGATACAAAAATGCTTAGAACCTATCAGCCTAAAAAGCTTCAAAGAAAAAAAGAGCACGGCTTTATGAAAAGAATGGCTACCAAGAACGGCCGCAAAGTGTTGGCTCGCAGACGTGCAAAGGGTAGAGCTCGTTTGAGCTACTAAGAAACCAAGGCCACTTATTTATAGGTGGTCTTTTTCTCTTTTTATTAAAACTGTACGCTTAGGTTTAATTTTGAGAAAATCGGCGATTAAGATGAAGAAAATTAAAATCATCAAGAAAAATTCACACTTTCAAAGACTGTATAAAAAAGGCAAGTCGCTCGTTTCGCCTTGCTTTGTTTGCTACTTTAGAAAAAGAAGCGATGACGCGGTTTTTTTCGGAATAACCGTTTCTAAAAAAATCGGCAAAGCGCATCTTCGCAACCGCGCAAAGCGCGTACTGCGCGTCGCAGTGCGTGAGGCGGTAAAAAGCGGTCTTTCGGGGTGCGAGCTGCTGCTTGTAGCAAGGGGCAAAACGCCTTTTGTTAAAAGTGACAAGGTCGCAAAACAGCTGTGTGAGCTTCTTTTAAAAGAAGGACTGCTTGAAAAGAAATGAAAAAGCTTCTTATTTCTTTAATTACTTTCTATAAGCGTAAAATTTCTTCAAAAACACGGGCGTGCTGTCGCTTTAGGCCCACCTGCTCGACCTACGCTATCGGTGCAATAGAAAAGCACGGTGCGTTTTTGGGCAGTATTATGGCGCTGGCAAGGCTTTTTAGATGTAATCCGTTTTTTAGGGGCGGATATGACCCCGTTCCCGATAGGTTTACTCTTAGAAGCGGCGTCGGGAGAGTTACTGAGCCGTCGGTTTGTGAAAAATGCGATAAAAAAGAAATTTGCGACGGGCAAAACTGTGATTTGCTCTAAAACTTTAATAAAGGAGTAACGTTATGACCTGGTTAATGAATATAATCGGTTACCCGCTTGGTTGGATAATGTGGCTGGCTTACAAAATTATTCCTATTTATTCAATCGCTCTTATTATATTTACCGTAATTGTTCGTGCTGCAATGATTCCGCTGTCGGTAAAACAGCAAAGGAACACTGTTCACATGCAGCTTCTTCGTCCCAAGGTTGACGAAATTCAAAAGAAATATCAAAAGAATCCTCAAAAAGCGCAGGAAGAGGTAAATAAGTTCTACGAAAAAGAGGGTTACAATCCCTTCAGCGGCTGTAGTACTATGTTCTTACAGCTTCCCATTATCTACGGACTTATCGACGTTGTATACCGTCCTATGACCCACCTTCTTCGTATGCCTTCGGAGATTATTGACAGAGCAACCAAAATTCTCACTGCAATTGACGCTGACCTTGTAGGCAAGCGCGCAGGTATGGATGTTCAGCTTAAAATTTTAGGTAATCTTTCAAAGTACGAGGATAAGTTTATTAACGGTATAGACGGTATCGAGGGTATCGGTGTAGAGGCATTTGAACAAATGTCAAGCATCGACTTAAACCTTTTCGGTATCAATCTCGGTGACATTCCCACTTGGGGCTGGAACCTTCTTTTGATAATTCCTATCCTTTCGCTTGTTACTGCGCTTTTGTCCTCAATTATCACTATGAAAATGAGCGACCAAAACAGCGGTCAGGGCAAAGGCTGTACCTACGGTATGATGTTCGGTATGCCCTTTATGTCGGCATACTTCAGCTTCCTCGTTCCTGCCGGTGTTGGTCTTTACTGGATAGTTTCCAACGTTGTCGGAACAGTTCAAAGCATCGTTTTAAGAAAAATTATTACCCCCGAGTACGTGGCTAAAAAGCTTGCCGACGATAAACAAAAGGGTAAAAAGAAGAAAAAGTCCAAATTTATGCAAAAGCTCATTGAGGCCCAGGAAGCCGCCGCCGCACAGCAGGGCGCTGCATCGGAGGGCGAGATTAAGGCCGCAAAGGCAAAAAATGCACAGGTTTTAGAGGCGGAGAAAAAGCTTTCAATGTCGGATCAGGAAAAGCTTGCCGCCGCAAGAAAAAGATACGCCGAAAAATACGGCGATGAGTAAGAAATAAACGGCTCGGCCGTTTAAATAGAGGGCGTACTATGCCCATTTAGAGAGGTAATTTACAAAATGAAGGAAATGACGTTTAGTGCAAAAACTGTCGACCTCGCAGTTTTAGCCGCCGCGGAAAGTCTCGGCGTTTCGGCTGATAAAATTCAGTATGAGGTTTTAGAGGAAGGCAAAAAAGGCCTTTTCAGCAGCAAGGATGCAGTTATTCGCGTAATTTCGGGTAAGCTCTCGAGAGTTACCGCTTTTATTGAGGAAATTGTAAAAAGCTTCCCCTTAAAAGACGTAGAGGTTTCGGCCGAGGAAAAGGACGGCACCGTCTTTGTTGACATTTCGGGCGAGGAAGCTTCCTACCTTATCGGCAAAAGGGGAGAAACCTTAAATTCACTTCAGTACCTTGCAGGTCTTGTTTTAAACAACGGCGAGGAAAAGTACAGCCGCATTACACTTAACATTAACGGCTATCGCGAAAAAAGAGAAAAAACACTTGAGGCTCTCGCACGCCGCCTTGCAAATCAAGCGCTTAGAAGCGGTAGAAGCGTTACCTTAGAGCCCATGGCACCCTACGAGAGAAGAATTATTCACGCAACCGTTCAAGGCATCAACGGTGTCAGCTCAACCTCGGTTGGCGACGAGCCGCGCCGTAAGGTTGTAATTACAAGTGATAATCCCCGTCCCCGTCGTGAGCGTTCGGATAGAGGAAGAAAGCACTCGGCACCTAAGGCTGAAAGACGTCCTGCAGCAAGCTCGGACAGTCTTATTAAGGACGATTTCCTTACCTCAAGCTCAACCGTTGAGGGACTCAAAAAGGAAAAAGAGCTTAGAGAGGCACAGTTCTCTTACGGAAAAATTGACCTTGATTAAACACACTATTTAGTGGATTGTAAAGTTTTTACCCACAGTATGTTGTGGTTTATGGCTAAAAGTCAACGGCATATCTGCGGATATGCCGTTTATTTATTTTAAAGAGTTAATACAATATCGCCTCCCTCTGACGAGGGAGGTGGATTTTGCGAAGCAAAAGACGGAGGGAGAGAACATTCTTTTAGAAATTGTATTTTAACATTTTTCTCTCCCTCAGTTTCGCTAACGCTCAACAGCTCCCTCGTCAGAGGGAGCCGAAAATTTTATTCAAAAAAATAGGAGAAACAAAATGGACGAGTTTTCCACCACAATAGCCGCAATTTCAACCGCCTTTAAAGAGTCGGCGGTCGGAATGGTTAGAATTTCGGGCAGCGACGCTATCGAAATCGCAAATAAGGTTTTTGTGTCTAAATCGGGCAAAAGCATAACTGATTTGGACGGCTACAGCGCGCTTTTCGGAAACGTATTTGACAGTAAGGGCATATTTGACACCGCTATCGCCCTTGTATTTCGCGCGCCTAAAAGCTATACGGGCGAAAACGTTGTGGAAATCACCGTTCACGGCGGTCTCTACGTAACAAAACGTCTTTTAGACGCCGTAATTTCGGCAGGCGCAAGGCTTGCCACCGCAGGCGAGTTTACAAAACGCGCCTACCTGAATGGAAAAATTAACCTCTCGCAAGCCGAGGCCGTTTCAGCAATAATCTCGGCAAAAGGCTTTGAAGAGGCCAAGGCCGCACTTTCGGCAAGTGAGGGCAGGCTCTATAAGCAAAGCGAGCAAATCAAAGAAAAGATAATAACCCTGCTCGGTCAAATTTCGGCCTACTGCGATTATCCCGACGAGGATATTGTAGATGTTTCACGTGAAACACTCACTGAAAAGCTTGACGAGATAAACGCCGTTTTAGAGGAAATGCTTCAAAACTTTAACAAGGGCAAGGTCATTGCAGGCGGAATAGACACCGCCATTGTCGGCTCGCCAAACGTTGGCAAGTCCACCATTATGAACTTGCTCTCGGGCTTTGAAAAAAGCATTGTAACCGACATTCCCGGTACCACGCGCGACGTGGTTGAGGATACCGTCAGCGTGGGCGAGTTTACATTGCGCCTGTGCGATACGGCGGGCATTAGACAAACCGCCGATACCGTTGAGTCGGTAGGAATACAGCGCGCACAAAAAAGGCTTGAAAGCGCAAGCCTTATACTCGCAGTTTTTGATAATTCGCGAAAACTGCAAAATGAGGATTTATCGCTTATTGACAGCCTGAGGGACAAAAAAGTGCTGGCCGTTATAAACAAGGACGACCTTGAAAGTGAAATCGACCAAAATATAATTTTAGAAAATTTTGACCGCGTCGTGCGCATTTCAGCAAAGCAAAACGAGGGAGCAAACGCGCTTCGCGACGCTATTTGCGCGGCATTATCGGAATATAAACTTTCGGAAAATGCGGCGGTTTTAATAAACCAAAGACAGTACGACTGCACCCTAAACGCCCAAAGAGAAATAAAAAATGCGCTGTCACAGCTTGAGAGCGGACAGCACGCCGAC
>CAZDLQ010000098.1:0-4725 GCA_964506315.1 uncultured Oscillospiraceae bacterium | reverse complement strand
GTTTCAAGGGTTCTGATATTTCTACCCTCACGGCCGATGATTCTACCCTTCATATCGTCTCCGGGAAGCGGAACTACCGAAACGGTAGCCTCGGACACGTGGTCAGCGGCACAGCGAGTAACTGCGCTTGAGATAATGTCCCTTGCGATTTGGTCGGAATCATCCTTAATTTGCTGTTCAAACTGCTTGATTCTAACTGCTTTATCGTGTGTTAAAGCATCGTCAAGTGTTTTTAAGAGCATTTCCTTTGCCTGCTCGGTTGAAAGACCTGAAATTCTTTCAAGCATTTCAAGCTGGCTTCTCTTAATTGTTTCGGTTTCGGCAAGCTTTTCTTCAGCTTCCTTAATTTTTGCTTGTAAAAGCTCGTCTTTCTTTTCGAGGTTTTCGCTCTTTTTATCAAGATTTTCTTCTTTTTGCTGAAGTCTTCTCTCTTGATGTGAAACCTCGTTTCTTCTCTCTTTGAGCTCACGCTCTTGCTCGGTACGGAGCTTGTGTAGCTCGTCCTTTGCTTCAATAAGTGCTTCCTTTTTAGCTCTTTGTGCTTCGGTTGCTGCTTCTTTTTTAATTTTCTCAGCCTCAAGCTCGGCGGAGCCGATTTTTCTCTCGGCGGTTTTCTTTCTATACGTTGCACCAATAAAGAATGCAGCAACAACCGCAACGAGTGCGGCCCCTGCAACACAAAGAAGGATAATTTGTTCTTTTTCCATAACTTTTTACAAAATCTCCTTCTATTTTATTTTTTTATCTGTAAATTGAAAAAATCACAAAATAACAATATACAGTATACATACATTGTATAACATTTCCTCTATTGTGTCAAGGAACTTTATGTCTTTTCACTCAAAATTTATTTTTTTAATATACTATATTAAGGCGACTGTGTATAGCCTCTTATATGCACCGCTTTTATTTTCAAAATAGGAGCTGCTTATATGAATACAATTTTAGAAGCCAAAAATCTTAAGGTTTGTTATCAGGCCGCAAACGGCGAGGTAGAGGCTGTACGGGATTTAAGTTTACAGGTGGCTGAAGGTGAATTTATCAGCATTGTAGGACCTTCGGGTTGCGGAAAATCGACCCTGCTTTCCGCTATTGCAGGGCTTACTCCCCTCTCGAGCGGCAGTATCACGCTTGCCGGCAAGGAAATTGACGGAGATTTTAATGATATTGCATACATGCTTCAAAACGATAATTTACTTCCTTGGAGAAGCATCTACAAGAACGTTATTATCGGTTTGGAAACTCGGAATATAATGAGCTTTGATAATCTTATGTACGTGGATTATCTTTTAAAATCCTACGGTTTATGGGAGTTTAGGGACAAATATCCTGCTCAGCTTTCGGGCGGAATGCGTCAGCGTGCCGCACTTATCAGGACGCTTGCCGTTAGGCCCAAGCTACTGCTGCTTGACGAGGCTTTTTCGGCGCTTGATTTCCAAACACGCCTTTCGGTAACCGATGACGTGTACAAGATTTTAAAAAAGCAAAAACAAACTGCAATTATCGTTACTCACGATATTCCCGAAAGCATCAGTATGAGCGACCGAGTTATTGTTTTATCAAGGCGTCCTGCAGTTATAAAGAAAATCTTCAACATCGAGTTTGACATAGAAAATCGCAGTCCACTTCTTTGCCGTGACCACAAAAAATTCGGTGAATATTTTAATCAAATTTGGAAAGAGCTTGATGTCCATGTTAAATAAAGAGCTATCAACGGAACGAAAAAAATATCTATCCTTACGCCGAAAAAATCGCGCACTTGTTATGTTTAGCAGAGTTTTTATTTTACTTGCGTTTATATTTGTTTGGGAACTGGGCGGTCGGCTCGGTTTTATTGACAATTTTATATTAAGTCAGCCGTCGAGAATTGTAGCCGTCTTATTAAACTACGAGCAAAACAATTTGTTTTTACACATCGGAACTACGCTTTTTGAAACTCTTGTCGGGTTCCTGCTCGGTATCGTAATTGGCTGTATTCTCGCTATACTGCTTTGGTGGTCGCCGTTTTTATCACGTGTTTGTGAGCCGTATTTGGTTGTACTAAACAGTCTACCTAAAATTGCTCTCGGTCCCGTTATCATTATTTGGGCAGGAGCAGGAACGCGCGCAATTATATTTATGGCGCTTGCGATTTCAATGATCGTTACGGTGCTTGAAATGCTAAACGGCTTTAATTCCACCGACAAAGAGCTTATAAAAATGCTTAAAACCTTTGGGGCAAACAGGTTTCAAATTTTTTATAAAATCGTCCTTCCCTACAACATTGAAACACTTTTCAATTCGCTTAAAATCAACATCGGACTTTCGCTTGTCGGCGTAATTGCGGGCGAATTTTTAGTGTCAAAATCAGGACTTGGATACCTAATCGTTTATGGCGGACAGGTATTTAAAATGGACCTTGTTATGTCAAGCGTTTTAATACTTGCGGTTGCCGCCGCAATTTTATATGAGGTTATAGTAATTACTCAAAAGCTTGTTGTAAAGGCTATGAATCACAAGTAAATTGTAACAAAAAAATCTCGCCGCGCATTTAATATACGGAAACTATTTTTAAAGGAGATTTTTTATGCTTAAGAAGGTTTTAAAATGCTCTTTAACAGTTCTTCTTGTGTTTGCACTTGCCGCGGCGTTTTTGTGCGGATGCAAGAAGAAGGATGACGGTATCGTAAAAATCGCGCTTAGTGAGGTAACACATTCGGTGTTCTACGCGCCGCAATACGTTGCAATTGAAAAGGGCTTTTTTAAGGACGAAGGAATCGAAATTGAGCTTTCAACGGGTCAAGGTGCCGATGCCGTTGCGGCCGCAGTACTGTCCGGTCAAATGGACATTGGATTTGCAGGCCCCGAGGCAGCGATATACGTCTACAACGAGGGGCGTGACAATTACCTTAAAGTGTTTGCTCAGGTCACCCAGCGCGACGGTTCTTTTTTAGTATCGCGCGAGAAAAATGACGACTTTAAGTGGTCCGACCTTAAGGGCGCACACATTTTGCCCGGAAGAAAAGGCGGAGTGCCGTATATGGCCTTTGAATACGTACTAAAGCAAAACGGTTTTGACACCGAAAAAGACCTTGTACTTGACAACAGTGTACAGTTTGCAATGATGACGGGCGCATTCACCTCGGGTACGGGAGATTACGTAACAGCATTTGAGCCGACCGCGTCAATGCTTGAAAAGGAAGGTAAGGGTTATATTGTGGCCGCAGTTGGAGATGCGGCAGGCGAAATCCCCTACACCGCCTACTTTGCCTCAAAAGAGTACATTGAAGAAAACAAAAAGGTTATTCAAGGCTTTACAAACGCCGTTGCAAAGGGACAAAAATGGTGTCAAGAACACACCGCAGCGGAAATTGCAGAGGTAATTGCGCCATCGTTTCCCGACACAGATTTAGAGCTTCTCACCAAGTCAATTCAAAACTACATTTCAATTGATGCGTGGAACTCTACCCCTGTTATGAAGGAAGAAGCCTTTAATCGTCTACAAGATGTAATGACATCTGCCGGCGAGCTTACAAAACGTGCGGATTTTGATAAAATCGTTGACAATTCATTTGCCGAAAAGGCATCAAAGTAAATTTATCCGAGGCGGCTAAATTTAGCCGCCTCGGATTGACTTTTTTACGTTTTTCTTATATTATGATATATAATGTAAATAAATGGTAAAATGTTGTAAAAACAACATACTTTTATAATATAGGACTATACAATATAATAAAATCATAAATCAAAGGAGATTTTATTATGAAAAACAAAGTTTTAAAAATTTTATCCGCTGTTTTAGCATTATCGATTGTATTTTGCTTTACGGCTTGCGGTGGTAATGACTTAGATACAAGCGTATCATCTACCATAACCAACGAAGAAAAAACCGCTATTAACGTAGCCGTTTTAAAAGGACCAACCGCACTTGGAATGCTAAATCTTATGGAAAAAGATTCGCAGGACAAAGCAAGTAACGATTACAGTTTTGAGGTTTTCGGACAGCCTACTGAAATTGTTCCTAAGATTGTAAACAAGAGCATTGACATTGCAGCAGTTCCCACCAACGTTGCGGCAACACTTTACAAGAAAACCGAGAAAAACGTTAGCGTAATTGCAGTTAACACACTTGGTGTTCTTTCAATTGTTACAAACGGCGTGGAAATTGATTCAATCGATGACCTTAAAGGCAAAACGATATATGCAACAGGTCAAGGTGCAACACCCGAGTATGCACTCAATTACATTTTAGAAGAAAATGGGCTTGAGGTAGGAAAAGACGTAAAAATCGAGTACAAGTCGGAACACTCCGAGCTCGCAACACTTGTTATTGCCAACGAGGTTGAAATTGCGATGCTCCCCGAGCCGTTTACCACAAACGTTATGAGCAAAAACGCAAACGTTAAGCTTGCGCTTGACCTTTCGGAAGAGTGGGCAAAAATTTCGGACGGCAGCCAGCTTGTTATGGGTTGCATCATTGTCAGAAATGATTTTCTAAACGAAAACAAGGATGCAGTAGCCGCTTTCCTTAGCGAATACGCAGATTCTACCGAAAAAGCAAACACCGAAATCGCAAGTACTGCTCAGCTTTCAGAGAAATTTGAAATTCTTGACGCGGCAGTTGTAGAAAAGGCACTTCCCAACTGCAACATAGTTTACTATGACGGAACTGATATGAAAAACAACGTTTCGGCTTATGTAAAGACGCTTTTTGATGCTAATCCAACATCTATCGGTGGAGAGTTA
>CAZDLQ010000097.1:0-4728 GCA_964506315.1 uncultured Oscillospiraceae bacterium | reverse complement strand
GCACTATCGGCCCCATCTACGCCGAGGAATATGCCGAGCTTAAAAATCAAGGCTATAAACTCAACGATTACGTCGGTAAAAGCGGCATTGAGAAAATATATGAGTCCTATCTCAAAGGCACCGACGGCACTAAGGTAATTGAATTTGACGCCGAGGGAAACGTAATCGGCACAAGTATAAAGGTACAGCCTATCCCCGGCAATACCGTCGTTTTGACGCTGGATAGTGAGCTTCAAAAAACGGCGCAAACAGCCCTTGAAGCACGCATTAAAGAAATCGCCGCAACCTCTCCCGCCAAAAAGGGCGCCGAGGCAAATGCAGGCTGCGTGGTTGCGCTCAACCCTAAAACAGGCGAAATTTTAACTATTGCAAACTATCCGTCTTATGACATTTCAAAATATTACTCAAATTATTCCGAGCTTTTAAATAACGAGCAAAAACCGCTTTTCAATAGAGCCTTAAACGGCGCTTACGCCCCCGGCTCGACCTTCAAGCCCTGTATGGGTGTTGCGGCACTGGCAAGTGGCACAATTTTGCCGTCGTCTACCGTGCATTGCGGTAGAGTTTATGAGTATCTCGGAATGAACTTCACCTGCATGGGCACTCACTCCAATATAAATCTCGAAAACGCGCTTAGAGTTTCGTGTAATATTTTCTTTTACGACGTTGGTAAAAGAATGGGCATTGATACCATAAATAAATACGCCTCGGCACTCGGCTTGGGACAAAAAACAGGCATCGAGCTACCCGAAAATATCGGTAGACTCGCAGGCCCCGATTACCGTCAGTCGATCGGCACACAATGGTATCCCGGCGACGTGCTTCAGGCCTCTATCGGCCAGTCGGACAGCATGTTCTCTCCGCTTCAAATAGCGGTTTATACGGGTACTGTGGGTAACGACGGCGTTAGAATGCAGTCGCATATTGTAAAGAAAATCGTCACCTACGACTATGAAACGGTTGTCTATGAGCATAAGGAAACGGTGCTCTCTACCGTAGAAAATATAAACAACGCCTTCAAGACGGTAAAGGACGGAATGTATCTTGTTTCAACAAAGGGTACGGGCCGCTCGGCCTTCGGCAATTATCCTATAAAGGTCGGCAGTAAAACAGGCTCGCCCGAAAACTACGGCAATAAAGCGGCTAACGCAATTTTCACAGCCATTGGACCGCTTGACGACTGTAAGCTTTCGGTTGCCGCCGTAATAGAATATGGCTTTAACGGTAATAAAGCCGCACCAATTGTAAAAGCAGTTTTTGATAAATATTTCTTTGAAACCAATGAGCAAAACGCGCCTTCGGTCGAAAATTCGCTTTTAAGCTAAAAAACGGCAAAATTGTATTTACAAACGGCGCAAAATTTGTTATATTAGTATTGTATAGTAAAAAATGCGGAAACGGGGAAAAGCATGGGTAGAATAATGCTTGTAACCTCCGGAAAGGGAGGAACGGGAAAATCAACAGTTGCATTAAACCTTGCCCTCTCACTTGCACAGGAGGGTAAAAAAGCAGTTGTTTTGGAGCTTGATAGCGGTCTTCGCTGTCTTGACCTTATGCTTGGTATTGACTCAATCGTTTACGATTTGGGCGATATTATGTCGGGTAGGTGTGAAGCACTCGCGGCAGTTTATCAAAGTGAACTGTGCGAGAATTTAAGCCTTATTGCCGCTCCGTCAAGTAGCACGCAAAAGCTTGACGGTGAGCGCTTTTCGGTGCTTTGCAAGTACCTTGCAAGGAAGTTTGATTTTGTAATTTTAGATACACCTGCAGGCATCGGTCAGTCGCTTTCGCTTGCCGCAAAGGTGAGCAGTAGCGCGGTGATTGTTACAAACGTTTCGCCTGTAAGTATAAGGGACGCTGAAAAGGCGGTAGGAATAGTTGCTGATGCAGGCGTTAAAAATATGCGCCTTGTGGTGAATATGATTCCGCTTGAGGTTTCAAATAAAAATCTCATTCCCGATTTTGACGATATTATAGATAGGGTAGGCGTTCAGCTTTTGGCTCTCATTCCCGATGATGAGGTTTTGAGAAAAAGCGTAGTGGAGCGCACTAAAAAAGAAAATAAAAAAAGCATTGGAATTTTGGCTTTTTCCAATATGGCAAAACGTGTTTTAGGACGGGATATCCCGCTTCTTATAAAATAATTACATACGAGAGGGGAACGAACTTAATATGAACATAGCTCTATTAGCACACGACGCAAAAAAAGAAATGATGGTTCAGCTTTGTATTGCATATAAAAGGATCTTGGGTGAACACCATCTTTATGCAACAGCAAAGACAGGAAAGCTCGTTTCCGAAGCTACCGGACTTGAAGTAGTTCGTTTTTTAAGCTGTGACCAAGGCGGCGACCAACAAATTGCGGCAAAAATTTCTTGGAACGAAATTGATATGGTTCTCTATTTAAGAGATCCCAATAATCCTACTCCTAACCATAACGACCCCTGCGATAATAACATTATCCGTTTGTGTGACGTTAACAGTATCGCAATCGCAACCAATATGGCAACTGCTGAGGTTTTGATTCAGGGACTCGGTAGAGGCGACCTTGATTGGCGACAAATAGTAAAAAATTCCTAAGTTTAGCTGTGATCGGAAGGGAAAAGGCATTTACGGCGTACAGAGATGGCGGCAGGGCTGAGAGCCGCCTCGCACGAAACCTTTTAAGACATCCGTGAGCTCTGGTTGTGTGACCCCGTTTGACACGGTTACCGTCAACAAAAGCGGAGCGTATTTTACGCTCAATTGGGGTGGCACCGCGGGTAGAACTCGTCCCCTTGCAAGAAACACGCGTTTTTTGCAAGGGATTTTTTATGTAAATTTAAAAAAGTGAGGAAAATTAGATGGCAGTATTAGTAACAGCACCGAGAGGAACACAGGATACGCTTCCTTCGCAAAGTGCAAAATGGCAGTATATTGAAGAAACCGCAAGAAAAACTGCGGAGCTTTTCGGACACAAGGAAATAAGATTTCCAACCTTTGAGCATACCGAGCTTTTTTGCCGCGGCGTTGGTGACTCAACCGACGTTGTGCAAAAGGAAATGTACACCTTTGAGGATAAGGGCAACCGTTCAATTACCCTTCGCCCTGAGGGAACGGCATCAGTCGTAAGGTCGGTTTTAACTAACGGTCTTTTAAACGATGCACTTCCGCTAAAGGTTTATTATTTAACCTCTTGTTTTAGATATGAAAAGCCGCAAGCAGGCCGCCTTCGCGAGTTTCACCAGTTCGGTATGGAATGCTTTGGAAGTAGCGAGCCTATGGCGGACGCTCAAATGATCGCTTCGGCAAACTCCTTCTTTAAAACACTCGGCATACAGTCGCTTGCCCTTGAAATTAACTCAATCGGCTGCCCCGAGTGTAGAAAAGAATACCACAAAGCGCTCAAAGAATATTTTGAGAACAAAAAAGAGGAGCTTTGCGGCACCTGCCTTCAAAGACTTGAAAAAAATCCTATGCGTATTTTGGACTGTAAAAGTCCCATTTGCAGTGAGATTGCAAAGGACGCTCCCAAAGGACTTGATTACCTTTGCGACGAGTGTAAGCAGCACTTTGAAAAGGTTAAAGAATACCTAAATCTAATGAATATAAAATACACCGTAAACCCCACAATCGTCCGCGGTCTTGATTACTATACCAAAACCGTTTTTGAGTTTGTGTCAAACCAAATCGGCGCGCAGGGAACGGTTTGCGGCGGCGGCCGTTATGACGGTCTTGTTGAAAACCTCGGCGGTCCTAAGACCTGCGGCCTCGGCTATGCGCTTGGAATTGAAAGACTCTTGCTTCTTATGGAGGCGCAGGGCATAGACTTCCCCGAAAGCCCCAAATGCGAAATCTATTTTGCCACAATGGGCGAAAAGGCACAGTGCAAGGCTTGTGAGCTTGTAAGCGCGCTTCGCGATGAAGGCTTTAGAGCCGAGTGTGACGTAATGGGTAGAGGCATCAAGGCTCAAATGAAATACGCCAATAAAATCGGCGCGGAGTTTGTTGTAGTTATCGGTGATAACGAAATAGATAACGGTAAGGCTAATATTAAGGATATGGCAAGTGGTGAGGAAACCGAAATCGCACTGAATGACGATTTTGTGAAAATGTTTTACGATAAAAAGTTGGCAACCGCTTGCGATAATGTCTTAAAAAGCTTTGAGAATTTATAAAAAATTGGCGGAGGATATAAAAATGGATATAAAAAATACAATGCAGGGGCTTAAACGCACAAATTACTGCGGCACCCTCAATATCAATAACGTTGGTGAAAAGGTTGTAGTTTGCGGCTTTACCCAAAGAGCAAGAAATCTTGGAACACTTCAGTTTATCGACCTTAGAGATAGAACAGGCATAGTTCAGCTTGCTTTCGATGATAATACCGATAGAGAGCTTTTTGAGCTTGCCAAAACCGTCCGTAGTGAGTTTGTCATTATGGCACAGGGAACAGTTCGTGAGCGTGAATCTAAAAACCTCGACATTCCTACAGGCGAAATCGAAATCGACGTAACCGACCTTCGTATTCTCTCCAAGGCACAAACACCGCCGTTTGAAATCGTGGAAAACTCAACCGTTAAGGACGAGCTTAGACTCAAATATAGATACCTCGACCTTCGTAGAGCCGACCTTCAATCAAATATCATTAAACGCCATAAAATCGTAAAGGCGGCAAGAGATTACTTTGATAATAACGGCTTTATCGAAATCGAAACCCCGATTATGATTAAATCAACTCCCGAGGGC
>CAZDLQ010000096.1:0-4750 GCA_964506315.1 uncultured Oscillospiraceae bacterium | reverse complement strand
ATAACGATTTGCGGCATGTGAGCAAGATCATCGCTCTTTTCGGCAAGCTTGTTAAAGGATGAAAGCTCTTTAACCTTGTGCTCGGCAAAGAGGGAATAACGGTTTTCCATTTCGGAAACCGCCCAGCCAAGCGCACCTGCCGCCTTTTTAGGATCGGTAACTACGGGAACAAGAAGATGGGGAATACCGTTGTAAACGTTAAACTCAACCATCTTAGGATCAATAAGAATAAATCTAACGTCAGCAGGGGAGGATTTGTAAAGCATACTGATAATAATGCTGTTGGTACAAACCGATTTACCCGAACCGGTGCTACCTGCAATAAGTAGGTGCGGCATCTTTGCAAGGTCGGTTGTGATAATGTTTCCTGCAATGTCCTTACCAAGCGCAAATTCA
Organism: uncultured Oscillospiraceae bacterium; assembly: GCA_964506315.1. GTDB lineage: Bacteria > Bacillota > Clostridia > Oscillospirales > Ruminococcaceae > SIG578. The sequence goes on along the minus strand of CAZDLQ010000096.1, from coordinate 4,354 downwards.
AGATTGTTTTGCGACTCCTTAAACTTTTGCGAGGAAAGAATTTCTCTAAGCGTTACCGAGCTAACCATACTGTTTGGTACCTCAATACCGACAGCCGCCTTGTTGGGAATAGGCGCCTCAATTCTAACCTATGTTGCGGCAAGATTTAATGCAATGTCATTTGAAAGCTGTGTGATTTTGCTGATTCTAACGCCTGCCGAGGGCTGAAGCTCGTATCTTGTAACCGCAGGGCCGCGTACTGCTCCAAGCAGTCTTGTCTTAACGCCAAAGCTTGAAAGCGTGTCCATAAGAATTTCGGCATTTTGCTGCATTTCCGCCTCGCTGTCACTTTGACGGGTAATCTTGGGCGCCTTGAGTAGCGTAATGGGCGGATATGTGTAAACTCGGTTTTCAGCTCCCGTTGAGTAAAGCGCGGTTTGGTCTAAATCAGCAATGTCACCTGAAGGAACAGTGTTTTCTTTTTCTTTACTGCCTTCCTCTTCGGGCGCGCCGATTAAATCGTCAATTTTGATTTGTACAGGCTCTTCTTCCGCTTCGGACTCGCTCGGAATATCGGGGACGGTTTCGGTAATTTCGTCCTCGCCCAAAAGCTTTTGCTTGGCTCTCTTAATCTTTTCGCTCTTAGTCTTGGGCTCGTCAATTTCCTCGTCTATCGTCTTAACGGTGCGTTTGGAACGCTTGGACGCATCGGGGCCAAGATTTATGTCAATATCGGGTTCGTAGCCGTCGTCCTGAACCTCGCGCGATTCAATGTGCTCCTCGAATGCTTTTTCGATTTGCTCCACGGGCTTCTTGACCGAATTTTTGCAAAAATTGATAATATCGGAAAGCGTAACTCCAAACGTGATAAATAGGAAAATAACTATAACTATTACGATTACTATCGCGGCGGCAACCTTGCCGAACAGCGCATAAAGCGACCAGCCGAACAATGCGCCCGCAATACCGCCGCCTTGACGCTCTACCGCAATCTCAAAAAGATACGTGAGCTTCTCAAAGAAGTTATCTCCGACAGGGTTAATGTCAAAGAAAATATGAAACGCGCCGCTTAGTAGCAAAACAAGCGTTGAAGCCTGAATTATTTTGCTTTTTATGCTCGCAATTTTCTTTTCAAACGCAAGAAGAATTGCAATTAAAAGCGCAAGCGGTGCTATAAGGTAGGTGGCAAGTCCAAATAAACCGAAAAATACCTTGTGCAAAAATGCCCAAAGATTTTCTCCCTCTAAAAAGGTTAAAACACCAAGTATTAAGGAAACGCCGAAAAGAATAATCGCCCAAAGCTGACGGCGCGATTCCGAAACGCTCGGTCTCTCTCTCGTGCTCGAAGCAGCACTCTTTGGCGGCCTGCCGCGGCGCTTTCCCGTTGTAGTTGTAGATTTTGTGGTTTTTTTGCGCGTGTTGCTCAAAATTTTCACAGCCTTTGTATGTATTTGTGTGTCTATGTAAATGCCTTTCGGCATTTTAATTAGCTTGTTTTTTCTCAGCTTTGCTGCTGTTTTTCTTTTTTGCGGTTTTCTTTTTAGGCGACGTTTTTTCTATCATTTCAAATAGACAGTCAAGCGCGTCCGAAAGACCGCCGATTTTATCAATAAGCCCCTCGCTTACCGCCTGCTCGCCGCTTAAAATTGTACCAATATCGCCGACAAGCTCGCTGTTGTTCATCATAAGTGAACAAAATCTCTCTTCGGAAATACGCGAGTTTTTGGAAACAAAGCCGGTAATCCTGTTTTGAATTTTTTCAAAATATGAAAAGGTTTGCGGCGCGCCAAGCACCAAACCGTTAATCCTAACAGGGTGAATTGTCATGGTGGCCGACGGAACGATAAACGAACACTTTGCCGAAACGGCAAGAGGAACGCCGATAGAATGTCCGCCGCCGAGCACAAGCGAAACGGTAGGCTTTTTCATACCCGAAATAAGCTCGGAAATGGCAAGTCCTGCCTCAACGTCACCGCCCACGGTATTCAAAATTATAATAAGTCCGTCTATCTTTTCATCCTCTTCAACCGCCACAAGCTGCGGAATAATGTGCTCGTACTTGCTTGTTTTGGTTTGCGCGGAGAGGGTGTAGTGTCCTTCAATTTGTCCGATTATAGTCAAGCAGTGAATGGTAAACCTGCTTCCTTCCGAGGTTATTGAACCTGTTTGAAAAATTTGATTTATCGCGCTGTCGGTTTGTTCGGGGTTTGAAATAGAGGGAATAGAAGTGTCAGGACTGTCACCGCTGTTTGTGCTTTTACTATCGAGCATTTTAAGCATTCCTTCCTGCAAATTATTTTTAGTTATTATTTGCAAAAAGGCTTAAAATATAATATTTTAATTAAATTAAATTATACAATTTTTTGCGCAAAAAGTCAATCACTTATAATACCTTAAAAAATAGCGCGAAAAGGCGTATTTTGTGTAAAAAAATAATTGCAAAATATGGGCCCGTATGTTAAACTTTTAATATAAGACAAAAAAGGGGGCGAGCGAGCGTGCAAAGCATAAATGAAAATCAAAAAACAGCGCAAAACGGCGGCAAAAAAGCCTTTGCAGTAGTGCGCACAATACTGTTTTGCTTTTCCTGCGCAGTTTGCGTCGCGCTCTCGGTAGCGGTAGTGCTTTTGTCGCTCTCAAAAACTCCCGAAAATACCCTTGAGGTCTTCGGCTATAAGTTTTACTGCGCCGAAACCGATGTTGAGGAAATCGGCATTCAGGCAGGCTCGCTTGTTGTGGTTAAGGATACAAACACCGACGATTATTACACCTATGAAACCCTTTCTAAAAACGTAGTTTTTACAGCTCAAAAATTAGGCTTTGCCCTAAAATACAACGCCTTTTGGATGGTGCTGTGCATTACCGTTCCCATTATGCTTTTCTTCCTTATAAACCTTATGTCAGGCTTTAGAAAACGAGCAATCGAAAGGGAAGAGGATGCAGCGTTTTCGGAAATTGATTCGGCACTAAACGACGCACCTATATCGTCTCAAGACGAATACGATTTGGTATAAAAACAAAAAATTCCGCCACACAGGCGGAATTTTGTTATAAAGCAATGTAAATTAGTGCCATTATTAAAAAACGGTTTTCGCGGTTTTCGCAAAGCATTAGAATAATGGCAAATATTATAAGCTGCTCAGAGCTTAACCCAAGCTGTGCGATAACGTCGTTAAAGCCCTTTAAAAACGGCAACCCCGAAAAGCCCTGCGTATTGCCCGCGCTTTCCTGCGCCGCGTCTTTTTTAGGCGCTTCACTCGGCGGCTTGCCGCGGCCGTTTTGCTCGCCACCCACTATTGTTGCACGGCTTTGCATTTGCCGCGCACGCCTTATGGCGTCGTTTTTCATTCTATCAATGTCTTGACTTGTAAGGGGCTGCTGATTTGCCATCTTAATGGTCCTTTCGTAGAGCTAAAACAGGTCGCTGAGTGTAAATCCGTACTCCTTTAAAATCGGCAGTAGTGCCATTATCTTCATAAGCGCAATTGCGTGGTCAACGCGCGGTATTCGCTCCTTTGACAGTAGCGGCTTTAACGATATAAGCAAATTGGCGGCGCGGTCGTCGGTTTTGGCGGAGGATATGGCCGATATCAGCGGAATTAGGCGCGAGATGTCTATATTGCTCGGCGCCGTATCTTGTTTTTTTGCACCGCCAAAAAGCCCTGATAAATCAGGCATACTCGGCTCAGCATTAGCCTCGCTGTCCTGTGCTCCAAAACTGCTTTTTAAATCGTTTAAAATTTGCGCACCCTGCGCGGTGTTTAAAAAATCGGACACACGCGACAAAAGGTTTTCATCAATTTCCATAAACTATTTTTCCCCAAAGAATTTTTTCATAAGCTCCTGTGCTTTTGGAGAGGATAGGATTTCACGCGTTTTATTGGGGTCCTCTAAAATTTCGGAAACCTTTTGCTTGTCGCTGTCGGAAAGCCTATTCAGTATGTTTTGACCGTTTTGCGACACACCCTTTTCAAGCTCGTCGCGCTTTAATCCCAATCTTTTTGACGCAAGGTCAAACAGCTTGTCGTCATTTTGCATCGCCACGCACATCACTCCTTTTGATTTGTATATTTTATGTATTTTAAACAGTAATTAGAATAGAAAGGTGTTTGTTATGAAATTTTTAGTAATCTCGGACAGTCACGGAGCCCTCGCAAGAATAATTGAAACCACCCTCGTGCACCCCGATATAGATAATATTATCTTTCTTGGCGACGGGGACAGGGATATTGATGATTTTATGAATGCTTACAGTGGTTGTAAATTCTATGTTGTAAGCGGAAACTGTGACTATTTTTCACAGCGCCCCGATTTTGATGTTATTGACGCAAGTAAAGGTAGAATACTTTACACTCACGGACATAGATTTGAGGTT
>CAZDLQ010000095.1:0-4760 GCA_964506315.1 uncultured Oscillospiraceae bacterium | reverse complement strand
CCGATGAGCACAGCTCCTGCGTAAAGCCCTCAATATTTTCAAACTGCGAAAGATAATCTACTGCCGATTTATATTCCTGCGCAGTTATAGGACGCTTTAGGTTTTCAAAACCGTCTAAATCAAGCTCACTCATGGGCGTGTACTGCGCCATTAGGCTAAACAGCATTTTACGCCCTTTTGATAGATTTGCATAGCTTTTAATTACCGCCTTGGTGTTGACAAGCTCGCTCGGCAGTATTAGATGCCGCACAATAACGCCTTTTTTAAGTAGACCGTCCTCACCGAACTCACAGTCGCCCACCTGCCTGTACATTTCCTCAATGGCAAGTGCGTTTTTCTCGGGATAATCGGGCGCTCGGCTGTACTTTTTGGAAAGCGACGAAAACGCGTATTTCATATCGGGCATATAAATGTCAACGTACCCCTCAAGCCTCTTTAGCGCCTCAATCGACTCGTAGCCCGAGCAGTTGTATACAACGGGTACGGGAAGCTTTGGAGTTAGCGCAGGCAAAATCTTGTCCATATAATGCGTCGGTGTTACAAGCTCAATGTTGTGCGCGCCCTTGGAAATTAGGTCCTCGAAAATCTCGCGAAGCTCAGCCGCCGTCACGCTTTTGCCAAAATTTTGATGGCTTATTTTGTGGTTTTGACAGTAAACGCAGGACAAATTACAGCCCGAAAAGAAAACCGTTCCGGCACCGTTTGTGCCGCTAATGCAGGGCTCTTCCCATTTGTGTAGCTGTGCGGCGGCAATTTTAATCTTTTCGCCTTTTTTGCAAAAAGGGGTAGCCGTACAGCTCCTCGGACACAAATTACAGCCTGCCATTTTTTCACCTCAAACCACCGATATTACACAAAACAGTATAACAAAAATCACAGCATAGGTCAACCGCGAAAGATAGGTTACCGTAGAATTTTTCACCTCGCCTTGTCACAATAACATAATCTTGTAAAGCCATAAAAAGTATGTTATAATTTTTTATACATCGTATAGTTAAATGAGCCTCCCTTGTGTAAAGGGAGGTGGCACGGCGCAAGCCGTGACGGAGGGATTGTAGTGCAAAGAAAACACAATAAAAACATTGTCCCTGTTGCTAAAATGCTTCGAAGAAATATGACCAAGGAAGAAAGTCATCTTTGGTATGATTTTCTTCGCACTTACCCCATTTGGTTTTCTCGTCAAAAGGTACTTGGAAATTATATTGTGGATTTTTACTGTGCCGAAGCAAAGCTTATAATTGAACTTGACGGTTCCGAGCATTATACGGATGAGGGGAAGCAATATGATGAGGAAAGAACAATCTTTCTTGAAAAATACGGACTGACAGTAGTCAGGATTCCCAATACGGAGATACACAAAAACTTTCGGGGAGTTTGCGAGCACATTGACTTTCTCGTAGGACAATCCCTCAGTCAGCTTCGCTGACAGCTCCCTTTACACAAGGGAGCCTTAAAACGCATAAAACAAAGGGTGTGAAAAATGAACGGTAAAATGCTTTACGTCGTTTTTTCGTCGACGCCGCTGAAAATCGGCAGTATGATAAGAGTAATAACGCGCGGCGAGTATAACCACGTTGCGCTCTCGTTTGAAAAAGATTTTTCAAAGCTTTATTCCTATGCGCGCTATCACAAATCAACGCCCTTCTACGGCGGCTTTGTTGAGGAGAGCGCCGCGAGGTATAAGCACAAAAATAAAGTGGCTAAAATATACGTTTGCGCCATTCCGCTTCCCGATGCGGTTTACAGCGAAATTTTAGGGCGCATCGAGCTTATGCAGGCCGCGCCCGAAAAGCATAAATACAATATGTTCTCGGCCGCCGTCACGCCTATTTCCAAAAGAATACATATTGCCGACTGCTACACCTGTATCGAGTTTGTGACAAGCGTTTTGTCAATGGTTTTTGCCGATATTTCGGACAGCGAATTTTACACCATCGAGACCCTTCGCAAAAGGCTTGCAAAATATTTCATTTATAAAGGCCCGTTCCCAAGCTGTGAATTTGCATCCGACGAACAGTACGAAAAGAAAATCCCAATTCACCGCGCCGCCTACCTTTCGGCAAGACTGCAGGCGCGACTGTTATCCGACTATATTAAAACAAATAAGAAATAGGATTTCCCAAAAGCGCGGGAAATCCTATTTTTTTGTTACGTTTTTAAAAATAACCGAGCCCAAGCTGTCAATGTAAATTCCCTCAACCGAATTTGAGGAAACAAAATATCCGTTCTCGTAAAATAGGGGACAAACGGTGCTTGTGTCATAGAGCGCCTGCTCGGCCTTTTTGTAGCCTGCGGCCGCCTCTTTGGCGCTTGATGCACGTAAAGCGGCATTAAGACCCGAAGTAAAATCCCCGTTGCTTATGGGGAAAATACAGCTGAGTGAATCGGATGAGAAGTAATCAAGTGTGCAGGAAACGGTGTCGTAGCTGATTTTTAAAGGCACAACAGCCGCCGCAAAATCACCGCTTTTTACACGGCTGAGAAGAGCCGACTCGGAAAGCTCGGTCCTCGAAAAATACAGCGGCAGGTCACGCTGATAAATTTGCGAAAGCTCACCGAAATTATCCTTACAAATGCTATTGTCAGCAATTAAAATTTCGGTATTGTAAATTTCGCCGACTCCAAGCTCCGAGAGCGCCGAAAGATAAAGCGCCTTTGCCGCCTTTGCATTGTAAGACGGAAGCGCAACGCCCTGTGCAAGCTCGCGATAGTTTTCGGAAAAAACAAGCGCCGAATCGGGCACAATGTAAGAGGTCGCACCGCTATGCTTGCCCTGTTCTATCACACTTCGGTCGGTGTCGAAAATTATCGCCTTGCGAAGACTCTCGCTTTTCCAAAGCTCATGCTCGGGGTTTAAAATCAGCGCCCAAATGGCCGATTTGTATTCCTTTAAGGTGTAATTTTGAATGTTTTCAATGCTATCGTACTGCTCAAAGGACAAAATGGCGGCATCAATTTCGCCGTCCTTTAAAAGCTTTACCGTTTCGCGCGACGCCTTGGGCTGATAGAGTAGCACCGAGGAAACGGCAGGTTTGTCGGCACTGTTCTCGTTAGCCGAAAGCCTAATGCTCGATTCGCCCCAAGAGGTAACGCAAAAACTGCCGTTGAAAATAAGCGCGTCGGCCGAAAGCCCGTATCGGCCCGAGGTAGAGTCGAAAAACTGCCTGTTGCAAGGGAAAAGCTCGGGGCTTGTAAGCGCCTCAAGCAGCGCTGAATTTTTCTCTTTAAGGGTGATGGAGAGGGTGGTGTCACTCTCCGCCTTGACCGCAAGCTTGTCGGCGCTTTCGCCGCTCAAAACCTTGTCGGCATTCTTTATGCTGCGCAAAACGTTCATGGCACTGCAGTCGCGGTTGTCGGTAAACACCCTGTGAATTGCAAAAACAAAATCCTCAGCCGTCAGCGGCGCGTATTTTTCTATCTTGCGCCCGTCGAGTATGCTCCAGTAAAGGTCGTCGTAAAAATAAAAGGTGTATTTAAGTCCGTCTTTAGAAACGTCGTAATGCTCCACAACCGAGGAAACCATTTCGCCGTCCGCGTCCTTTTCAAAAAGTCCCGAAAAACAGTTTTTTATGATGTTAAGCTCGCTTTCGCCGCGCGCGGTTTGCGGGTCTAAGTTCTTAGGACTTGAGGAAAGCAGCCAGTAAACCGTCTTTCCACCGTCGGCGGTTTTGCAGGCGCTAAACGCAGGCATAAGCAATATAACGCACAAACAAAGTGAAATGAGCTTTAAAAATGTCGCTTTTTTCAAATGCAAAACCTCCTTTTTGTAAGCTTGTATATTAAAAGTATACCAAAACTGAAAAAATATGTAAAGAGAAAGATTTTTTTACATATTTTAGCGCCGCCCTCGCAAACTAATAAAAAGCAAAAAGGACTGATAAAATGAGACTTCCAACCCCAAAGGAATATAACGCGCTTTCTAAATCCTACGCCCCCAAATCGCCGCTTTTAAAGGACTGTGTTTGGGCGTATGTCATCGGCGGACTTATTTGCGCGCTCGGGCAAGGTTTTATTGAAATTTATATGGCGGCCGATATTTCCAAGGAAATTGCGTTTCCGCTCGCCTCAGTAACGCTTGTGTTTTTAAGCGCACTTTTCACAGGGCTCGGCCTTTACGATAAGCTCGCCACCCACGCCGGCGCAGGCACAGTCGTGCCCATAACAGGCTTTGCAAACTCCATCGCCTCGCCCGCCGTCGAGTTTAAAACCGAAGGCTTAGTGCTCGGCCTCGCTGTAAAAATGTTCACCATCGCAGGCCCGGTCATCGTCTACGGCACCGTCGCCAGCGTGGTGTATGGAATTATCTATTGGATAACAACAATATAAAATAATGCACCTATGACAAATGCCATAGGTGCATTGCTTTTAATTAGAATAAGGTTCTATTACTTTGAAGAGCATAGTTGATGTAGTTTTACAACGATTCTCGAATTGCATACAAAAATCCATAGGATCTATATCGCTAAATGAACTTTGTTCAAAAACATCTCTAATGAATTTAATAGACAAAATATAATCGTTGTTTAAGTTTCCATTGGAATCCCGTCTTTGTGTATAACCAGATAAGATAACCTTGTGGATAGCTGGTGAAAGATTCATTAGATTAGCTGCAACAAAAATAGATACGCCGAAAATCAATGTGGCATATTCTTGGCGCAGTTTCTGCTGTGGCTTTTTCTTTTCTTTTAGATTTCCACTTGCTAATTGGACTAATTCGCTATCGGGAATATCTTCTATTTCGGGCAAATCCAAATCAATAT
>CAZDLQ010000094.1:0-4851 GCA_964506315.1 uncultured Oscillospiraceae bacterium | reverse complement strand
GCCAAACGAGCCATAGTAGGGATGCTCCATTATGGCCATTATTTGAATGGTGTTATAGCCAAGGCTTTTTATTCTTGGCAGGACGTTTTCTTCAAACTCCTTAAAGGTGCTTATTCTATAATCCTCGCCTGCCATACCGATATGGCACTCATAAATAAGCCTTGATTTAGAGGGCTTGAAGTTCTTGTCCGTCCACTTAAAATCATCAAAAAGGCAGTCGGATACCTCAGCGCACCAAGCGCCCGTGTCCTTATCCTGCACTACCCTTGTAGCGTAGGTGGGAATTCGGCGAAGCAGGCTGCCGCCGCTTATTACTATCGCCTGTATTTTTTGACCTACCGACAAGGCGTTTTTACCTTCAAGCTTAATTTCAAAAATGCCGTTATCAAGCTTTGTCATAGGATGTGACGCGGTGTCCCAATTATTAAAGTCGCCCGTAAAATACATCTCATCGGCGCCGGGCGCCCATTCGCGATACACCCAGCCGTTCTTTAGCTTGTGTATACCGAAATACTCGTGTCCGTTTGCAAACTCACAAAGGCTGCCGTTTTGCCCTACAAGCTCTCTCTTTTTTTGCTCATAGTTTTTCATTCTAAGCTCAATATCGTTTTTAAAAGGCATAAGATATGGGTCAATTTTTAAAATCTTGTACTGCATAAATAACCTCCTTTTGTTTTTGCCGTACACCTATATTTTAAAACGGCAATGGCGATTTTTTTCTTACATTTTGCGTTTTAACGTCTTTAAATAACTTTTTTGCTCGGTTGAAATTCTAAAGCTCTCGATCGCTTTTTGTATACTTTTATTGTGAACCCAAACGGGCAAAATATTTTGCTCAATTATAGGCAGTGTGCTGTCGTACTGCTTTGCTAAAGCCGTAGCGAAATACCAAGCACACATCATATTAACGTAATACTCGTCGCTTTTAATTTGAGCGACCTTTTGAAGATAGCTTTCATCAAAATTCGCGTCCAAAAAGTGAGTCATTAACATTTCTATACCAAAGCGGATAGTGTAGGTGTGGTTTGACGCCATCCATTTATCTATGTAAGGCATTAGCCGAGTGCGGTTTTTGTTAAAGCATTTAGGGCGCAGGCCGTCGCAGGTTGCCCAGTTGTCGACAAATGGCAAAAAGCGCTCTATTTCTACAATACAGCTATCGAAATTGGGTATATCGTTAATGACAAAAGCGTGAAGGTTGTTTTCCTCATAGAATTTATGCGGAAGGGCGCAAAGTAGTTTTTGCTTTTCTTCATCAGAGAGAGATTTTGCAAGGCGTTTTAACTCGGGTGTGCGCACGCCGATTAGTGTGTCGCTATTTGGGTTTGGAACAAGCTTTGCGTGAAACTGCTTGTACTTTATATCCTGCAAGCTAAAAAGCTTATTTTGAATACCCTGCAACAAGTCCACCTCATTTTGCTTATACTTAATCTTATTATAACTCAAAATTTTTATTATTACAACAAATTTTGCGCAAAAAAGCGACGGGGAGCGGTTCCCCGTCGCTTTTAGTTATATTTTACTCACAACAAAATCCCAAAGCTTTGTAAAAAGCGGAATTATATTGTAAATTATGGGCGCGAAAAGTATTGCAGGAAGAAAATCCGCAACCTTGATTTTGGTGATGCCCATAAGGTTTGTGCCGATCATAATGATTAAAAGCGAGCCCGCACAGGTCATTTCGTTTATTGCGCCCGTGCTCATTAGCGGAGAGATTAGTCCAGCCAAAAGAACCAGTCCGCCTTGAATGACAAACACCGCTACTGCCGAAAGCAACACGCCTATTCCAAGGCTTGAGGCAAGCATCATAGACGAAACGAGGTCAAGCATAGCTTTAGTAATAAGCACCGAGTTGTCCCCCGTAAGTCCTGCTTGAATTGAGCCTGTAACCGTCATTGAGCCGACACAAAAAAGCAGTGTTGCGGTAATGATGCCCTCTGCAACCGATACGTTATTGCCGTTCTTTTTAAATTTTTCTTCAACCTTGCCTGCAAGCTTATTTATAGCACCGTCGATATTGAGGAGCGTTCCGACGATTGCGCCCAAAACGGTGGCGGCAATAAGTATCAGCACATTTTCACCGGCTAAGCTTCCCGAAATACCGATATACAGCGTGCAGGCGCCGAGGCCGATCATAGCGGCACGGCTTACCTTTTCGGGTATTCCCTTTTTAAAAAGCAAACCAATGGACGAGCCGATGATTACCGTTATTACGTTTACAATAACACCTAACATTTTAGTTTCTCACTTTTCCTATTTTGCAAGCATAACCTTATCGCTTGTGAATTTACTGCCGCTTGAGGCCTCAAACATTTGGAGAAGCTGCTCGATGGTGAGCTTTTTCTTTTCCTCGCCCTTAACGTCTACGACAATTTGACCCTCGTGCATCATAATGAGTCTATTACCGACGCGAATAGCATCAGCCATATTGTGAGTTATCATAATGGTGATAAGGTTTTCTTTTGCGACGATCTCCTCGGTGATGTCCAAAACCTTTTTTGCGGTTTTGGGGTCAAGCGCCGCCGTGTGCTCGTCAAGAAGCAGTAGCTTAGGCTTTTTTAAGGTTGCCATAAGCAGCGTTAATGCCTGACGCTGACCGCCCGAAAGAAGTCCCACCTTAGCGGTAAGTCTATTTTCAAGACCTAAATCAAGAATTTTTAGAAGCTCCTGATACTCTTTTCTCTCCTTAGAGGTAATTCCTGCGCGCAGTGTTCTTCTTTTTCCTCTACGGGCGGCGAGGGCTAAGTTTTCCTCAATTTGCATATCGGCCGCGGTGCCTGTCATAGGGTCTTGGAAAACGCGGCCTAAATATTTTGCGCGCTTGTATTCGGGAAGTCTTGTTACGTCAACGCCGTCAACAATGATACTTCCGCAGTCAACAGGATAAACGCCCGCGATCATATTAAGCATTGTTGATTTACCTGCGCCGTTACCGCCGATAACGGTTACAAAATCGCCCTCGTCAAGATGGAGATTTATTCCGTTAAGCGCTTTTTTCTCGTTTATAGTTCCGGGGTTGAAGGTTTTTTCTACGTTTACTATATCAAGCATTTGCCTTGCCCCCTTTCGCTTTTCTCATGTGCTTTTCTTTGTATTGTCTTTTCCAATAAGGAATGGCAAGGAAAATGGCAACGATTGCCGCCGAAAGAAGCTTTAAGAGGTTGGCATCAAAGCCGAGTGTGATTACTGCCTGGATAACAATGTAGTAAATAATCGAGCCGAAGGCAACCGCCAAAAGCTTAAGTGCGAAGTTTTTGAAAATCTTGCCAAACAACGCTTCGCCGATAATAACAGCGGCAAGTCCGATAACGATAGCGCCTTGTCCCATTTTAACGTCGGCAAAGCCTTGATACTGCGCAAGGAACGCGCCCGAAAAGGCTACAAGACCGTTAGAAAGCATAATGCCGAGAACCTTATTAAAGTTGGTGTTGATGCCTTGTGCGCGGCTCATATTAAGGTTTGCGCCCGTTGCACGAATTGCACAGCCCATTTCAGTTCCAAAGAACCAATAAAGCACGGCAATTAAAATGACTAAAACAACGCCTACGGTAATAAGCGGATTGTGGAAGGCAAACTCCTTAACCCAGCGAAGCGACACAAGAAGGTCGGTTTGGTTTACGTTGACCGACTGGTTAGCCTTGTCCATAATTTTAAGGTTAATTGAATAAAGCGAAAGCTGAGTTAAAATTCCTGCCAAAATGGGCGGAATTCCCATAAGGGTGTGAAGCAGTCCCGTAATCGCGCCTGCGGCAAGGCCTGCAATAAACGCGATTAACATAGCAAGCCACAAATTATAGCCCTTTAAAATTAGCACAACGGCAACGGCGCCGCCTGTTGCAAACGAGCCGTCAACCGTAAGGTCGGCTACGTCAAGAATACGATAGGTAATATACACGCCTATCGCCATAATGCCCCAAATAAGTCCCTGTGAAATGGAACCGGGTAAGGCATTTATAAGTTGACCTAAAATTCCCATTATTTTTCTCCCTTATCATAAAAATAGAGAAACAGCCGGAGAGAAGATTGACTCTCCCCGGCTGAAAATCACGTATTTTTTACTCTGCTTCGATAGCGGTGTAGCCTTCAAGTGCTTTGAGTCCCAAAGCGTCACAGTTTTGACTGTTGTACTTAGGAGTTTGTTTCTCGGCGTACTCAATAGGCATTGTAGAAATGTCGGAACCGTCTCTTAAAATCTTAACGGCCATTTTACCTGTTGTGTAGCCTAAATCGTAGTAGCTGATAGAAAGAGTGGCGATACCGCAACCTGCACAAATTCCCTCTTCACCTGCAATTACGGGAATCTTCTTAGGCTCGCAGATGTTATCAATAATACCGGTATTTTCTGCAACGGTATTGTCGGTAGGAACGTAGATTACGTCGCAGTTGTCAGCGGCTGTAGTACAAACTGAAGCAAGGTCGTTAGAATCAGTAAAGGGATAAAGAGTAGCTGTAAGGCCCTTCTTCTCAAGCTCTGCCTTTACAACGTCTACTTGGTACTGGCTGTTTGCCTCTTTTGAGCAGTAAAGAAGTCCGACGGTCTTAGCATCAGGACACCATTCTGTAATCATAGCAGCTTGCTTATCAAGGGGAGCTAAGTCAGATGTACCTGAAATGTTACCGCCGACGGTACCGTCAAAATCTTTAAGCTCAAGCGCAACGCCGTATTCTGTGACTGACGTGCCGAGAATAGGAATTTCGCCCGTTGCCGCTGCAGCCGCTTGAAGTGCGGGAGTAGCGTTTGCCATAATCAAATCTACCTTATTGGAAACAAATTGGTTGGCGATTGTAGAGCAGGTGTTAGGGTCGTTTTGACCGTTTTGGAAATCAAACTCTACGGCATCCTCACCAAGC
>CAZDLQ010000093.1:0-4856 GCA_964506315.1 uncultured Oscillospiraceae bacterium | reverse complement strand
TTTACTGGCCCATTATGCTTATGGCATTAGGTGAGCCGCTTCCTATGCAGGTGTTCGGTCACCCCTGGCTTCTTGCAGGCAACGACAAGATGAGTAAATCTAAGGGCAACGTTATTTATGCCGACGATCTTGCCGAGTATTTTGGCGTCGACGGCGTAAGATACTACGTTTTAAGCGAGATGCCCTACGCGCAGGACGGCAATATCACTTATGAAACAATTATTGCAAGATATAATTCCGACCTTGCTAACACCATCGGTAACCTTGTAAACCGCACCGTTGCAATGAGCAACAAGTATTTTGGCGGCGTTATTGAAAACAAAGGCGTTTGCGAGGACGTTGACAGCGAGCTCAAGGCCGAGGCAGTAGGCTGCGTTTCTAAAATTCACTCTCTTATGGAGCAATTTCACGTTGCCGATTCGCTCGACTGCGTGCTTTCGCTTGCAAGACGCTGTAACAAGTACATTGATGAAACTATGCCTTGGGCGCTTGCCAAGGATGAGAGCAAGAGCGATAGGCTTAAAACCGTGCTTTATAACCTTACCGAGTCTATTAGATTTATCGCGGTGCTACTGCGACCGTTCCTTACACAAACAAGTGACGAGATTTTAAGACAAATCGGAAGTCCCATAGACACCTACGAGTCACTCTCAAGCTTTGGCGTAATCGAAAACGGACACAAGGTTTGCGAGCCTAAGATTATTTTCGCCCGTATCGACGAGGAGAAGAAACTCCAAGAAATCGCCGAGGATATTGACAAGAAATACGGCAAAAAAGAGCCCGAGAAAAAGAAAATTGAGGGTCTTGCCGAGATTGGTATTGAGGATTTTGCAAAGGTTGAGCTTCGCGTTGCCAAGGTTATTTCCTGCGAGCCTGTTAAAAAGTCCAAAAAGCTGCTTCGTCTTATCTTAAACGACGGAGAGGGCGAAAGACAGGTTTGCTCGGGTATTTCGCAGTTCTACAAGCCCGAGGAACTTATTGGCAAAAAGGTTGTTTTAGTAGCTAACCTTAAGCCTGCTACCCTTTGCGGTGAGCAAAGCTGCGGTATGATTTTAGCCGCCGACTGCTCCGAGGACGACGTTAAGGTGATTTTCCTTGACGACTCTATGCCCGAGGGTAGCCGCATTAGATAAGAAGGATTTAAAAATGCCTATTTTTGATTCACACTCGCACTATGACAGCGCGCAGTTTGACTTAGACCGCGACGCGCTTCTTCCCTCTTTAAAAGAGCGCGGAGTGGGACTCGTTATGACAGTCGGCTCAAGCGTTGCATCGTCTATAAAAAACAGCGAGCTTTCTAAAAAATACCCTTTCGTTTTTTCCAGCGCAGGCGTGCATCCCATTGGCTGCGTAAACGAAAGCGCGGATTATATTAAAAAGCTTAAAGAGCTTTTCGCGAGCAACAAAAAGATAGTTGCGCTTGGGGAAATTGGTTTAGATTACCACTACGACACGCCTAAGGACCTGCAAAAAAAGTTTTTTGAAGAGCAGCTTGCGCTTGCGCGTGAGCTTGACAAGCCCGTCATTATACACTCGCGCGAGGCAACGGCGGACGTTTTGGATATTTTAAAGCAGTACCGTCCCAAAGGCGTTGTTCACTGCTTTTCGGGTAGTGTTGAAACGGCAAAAACCGTTTTAGATTTAGGACTTTATATAGGCTTTACGGGTGTTGTAACCTTCAAGAACGCAAACAAGGCGGTAAAAAGTGCCGAGTACGTGCCGCTTGACAGGCTGCTTATTGAAACCGACTGTCCGTATATGGCGCCCGTTCCCTTTAGGGGTGAGCGTTGCGATTCCTCGATGCTAACTTCGGTAGCAAGTAAGCTTGCCGAAATCAAGGGCGTAGACGCCGAAACCATTATAAATGCCACCTACAACAATGCCGTAAAGGTTTACGAAATGGAGGGACTTTTATGACCGATATTTATGAGGTTAACAATATAGAGTTTCTTGAAAAGATAAAAAGTGAGGCCCAACAGGCCGTTTGTGAGCTTTGTGAGGTTGCAAAGCTAAAAAAAGGCTCTCTTTTTGTAGTCGGCTGCTCGTCAAGTGAGGTTTTGGGCGAAAAAATCGGCACAAACTCAAGCCTTGACGTTGCGCACGCGCTACTTAGCGGAATTTGCTGTGAGCTTAAAAAAAGAGAAATTCACTTGGCCGTTCAGTGCTGTGAGCATTTAAACCGCGCCGTTATTTTGGAAGGCGCTGTGGCTCAAAGCCGCGGATACGAGGTCGTAAACGTAGTGCCTCAGCCAAAGGCAGGCGGCAGCCTTGGAGCGCTCGCTTATATGAGGCTTGAGGATGCCGTTGCGGTTGAAAAAATCGCGGCTGACGCAGGCATCGACATTGGACTTACAATGATAGGTATGCATCTTAAAAGCGTTGCCGTTCCCGTTAGGCTTTCCATCAACAAAATCGGCAATGCGCCCATCGTTTGCGCTCGCACAAGACCGAAATTTATCGGCGGAGTAAGAGCGTGCTACGATGAAAGTAAATTATAATAGGTTGTATAACAAAACCGGCTCTCCTAAACTGGAGAGATGTTTTACATTATTTGACAAAAAAACTTACAAGTTATATACTTACTATAATATACGTTGGGGGTATTGTACTATGAAAAAAATTTGTTCTATTGCTTTATCGCTCATATTATCAGCAAGTCTTATGCTTTGCTTTCCAATAATATCAAGTGCTGAGCAAAGCGGAGATTACATATACGAAATTCGTGACAGCGGCGCAGTTATAACAAAATACGTTGCCGAAAGCGGCAAGCTTGTTATCCCTGCCGAGCTTGGCGGTTATCCCGTAATTGAGCTTGGCGAGATGGCTTGTCAATCGCCCGATTATGAAAACCCTATTACTGTTAGTTCTATTGAGTTGCCGAGCACACTAAAAAAGATTGGCTACCGTGCTTTTTTTAACATACAAGGATATGAACAGCTTACTATTCCCGAGGGAGTTGTAGAAATCGGTAAAGAAGCATTTATGTCAAGCGACAACATTAAGATAGTAAGTATTCCCGCAAGCGTGACCGCCATCGGTGAAAATGCTTTTCAGTTTTGTGCACAGCTAAAAGAAATAAATGTAGCCGCGGGAAACAAAAGCTACAGCTCTCAGGATGGAATATTATTTAACGCAGATGGCAGCGAGCTTATTCGTTTTCCGCAAAGTCATAAGGCTACCGAATACACCATTTCTACAAACGTTAAAAAGATTACCGCGAATGCTTTTCACGATTGCTTAAACCTTAAAAAGTTAACCGTTCCCGGAAGTCTTGGCAAAATTACAAGTCACGCTTTTTTCCGTTGCAGTAGTGTTGAGGAGGTTGTACTCGGCGATGGCATAACCGAAATTGGTGAAATGGCTTTTTGCGCTTGTACAAGTCTTAAAAAAATAAACATTCCTGAGGGCGTGACAAAAATCGGTGATTGGGCCCTTAACGGAAACCGAGCACTTACCGCGCTTACCCTACCGAGCACACTTAAAACCATTGGTGAAACAGCGTTTTTGGGAGTTAGAGCATCAAAAATTGATATTCCCAAAGGTGTTACAAGCATTGGACACCACGCTTTTCAAGGGGCGTATATAACCGAAGTTACTATCCCAAACGGTATTGCTAAAATTGAAGAAGGCACCTTTGCAAATTGTGGATATTTAACAAGACTTTTTATTCCAAAATCCGTAAAAAGTATCTCAAAAGAAAACTTTCAAATTGAATGTCTTAAAATGATTTATTATGAGGGAACCGAAGCCGAGTTCAAAAAGATAAGTGTCGGTCAAAAAAACGACGCCTTTAAAGAGGCTACGGTAGTTTATAACTGCACAGGTCTCCCCTCCACCACCGACCACACCCATAACTTTGCAAACTTTGTGACATCCGAACCTTTGTATCTTGGCTTACCAACAACAAAAACAGGATACTGTACTGTCTGCGGTGAAAAAAGCGTTGAAAATTTGGATTCAACTTATACCGACAAAATGAGCGGAATTACAATATCTGCTCCTGTTGATGCATTTTCAGAGCCTGCTATGGTTACTACCTGCAAAATTGATATGAGCAGTGACAAGATTGGCAATATTAAGCTTGCGCTTTCTTCTGTTTCAGAGGATTTTGTGGCTTTTGAAATCAATCTTACCAAACTCAAAATGTATGACCAACCTATTCAACCAACAAAACCGATCACAATAACGTTTGATATTCCCGAAGACTTCGATGATAACATAGGAGTTTATTTCGTTGCTGAGGACGGCAGTTTAGAGGCTATTCCCTCGAAAGTGAGCGAGGACGGAAAAACTGTTGTTGCAGAGGTTACACATTTTAGTACATACGCCGTTTGCAAGCTTAAATCGGGTGTTAAGGCTCCCGTTTTAAACACCGAGAGTAGCAAGGCTGAAAGCAACGAAAATGCTGACGACACAGTTTCGGCAGCCATTGGCAGCAACATTTCTTCAAACGGCAACAATGGCAACAACAGCGGTAACGGCTGGTGGGTAATTTCCATTATTGCGGCTGTTGTAATTTGCGGCGGCGCAGTATTTGCAGTAATTGCCAAAGAAAAGTTTAGCAAAAAAGAAAGCACTGACTGCACTGAAAAAACCGAAGAATAATAAAAATAAGGCTCTCCTAAATTGGAGAGCCGGTTTTGTTTAAAGGTTATAAAGCCTAAATTGGTTTAATAAAAGGCTTCCCCTTGAGGGGAAGCTGTCGAGCAAAGCGAGACTGATGAGGTGTTGCGTGGATAAGCTTCGTCCGCGCTTGTTTTCTTTGAAGTATGCGTTATTATACATTTCCACCTCATCCACCGCAAGCGGTCCCCCCTTCCCCTCAAGGGGAAGGCTTTTTTAGGCCGTATGAATGT
>CAZDLQ010000092.1:0-4872 GCA_964506315.1 uncultured Oscillospiraceae bacterium | reverse complement strand
ATGCCTACTGCTATTTTTGCTTAAATTCATTTATTATTACATTTAAAGCGTAGATCTGCGTATCAGAAAGACCATCAAGTTTAATTATTTTGTTGCTTTCAAGTCCAAGCAAATAATCGGTAGAAACACCAAACTCTTTTGAGTACTTGATAAGCATATCAAGACTTGGTGGACGTGCATCGGTTTCGTATGCGGAGATAACAGACTTTTTCACCCACATACGTTCAGCAAGTTGAGTTTGTGTTAATTTTTTTGATAATCGAAGTTCTCTTGCTATTTCAGAAAAGTCACGCATTTTGTCGCCTTCTTTCCACAACTACAGTTCTATATTATCAAAATTATATGCTTATTTGTGGAATTCGCTCTTGATTTTTGTGGAATTATATCGTATAATGAATTAAAATTGAAAGGGAGTATGAATAAAATGAGAAAAATTATTTTTGTAATTTGTATGGTGGTTTTGCAAGTGCCTTTATTTGTTGGATGTTTACAAAAAAATGTGGTGGCTGAAGAAGGAGAACTTGCTAATGGTTTTTCTTGGGAAAGTAATTACAATGAGATAACTATTACAGGATATGAAGGTGGTTCTACAAACCTTGTGATTCCTGAAAAAATCAATGATAAACCGGTTACCAAAATAGAAAGGGAGGCTTTTAGTGAATTTGAAGGATTAGAGAGTGTGATAGTTCCTGGCTCTATTAAAGTTGTTGGAGCTGGGGCATTTAGAAATTGCACAAATCTTAAATCAATAGAGTTGGGCGAAGGAGTTGAAACAATAAATAGTGCTTTTATAGGTTGCACATCTCTTGAGAGCATAGAGATTCCAAACTCTATAAATGAAATGTATGGTGCATTTGAAAATTGTTATAAGCTAAGAAATGTAAACATACCAAATGGAGTAGAAAATTTAATGTATACTTTTTCGAACTGTAAATCACTTGCGGAAGTTGTTGTACCACAAAGTGTTCAGTATATGATTGAAACATTTTACGGATGTGAAAAACTCACAAATGTAAATGTGCCTCAAAAAGTGACTGAGCTTGATAAAACATTTGCTTATTGTTCATCGCTAAAGAGCATTGAACTTCCTAATGGAATGGTAGGAATATATGGCGCTTTTGATTATTGCACTGCTTTAGAGGAAATTGAGTTTCCAGCTACTGTTGAATCGGTAAGTATTATGAAATGTGACTCTTTAAAAAAAATAGTGTTTCCTACTGGTAATGCTAGTGTATCGGATTGTCTAAATCTTGAGAGCATCGTCTTTGATGTTGACCCAGGATTGGATCTATTTTACCTTTCAGGTTTACCAAAACTTAAAAATATTACAGTGCCTACTGACAGTATGATGCTTATGGAAGAAAATATGGAGCACTGTGAATTTTTCACCAATCATACTGGAGAAGTTCTTGTTCAAATGAGAGTTGCAGATGAAGAGGAATGCGGTGAGTACAGCAAAACCATAAGCGTTAATGGAAAAGATTATCCTGTTTATCTATATGGTGATTTCAACGCGATATAGTAAATATAATAAAAATAGTGATCATAATGTTGGTCATTTCTTTTAGACAAACCATAGTAATCATATGTAAATAATATATAGAGCAAACGGGATAGTATTATTCTATCCCGTTTTTGTATTATAGATTGCAATAAAGTCCTTTAAAGATTTTTGTTGATAAAATTGTAGTATTATGTTATAATATATTGATTATTATATTATAGCAAAAAAGGAGGCGACAGCTATGCTCGAATTTAATAAATGGAATATTAAAAATGCACCCGATTACCGCGCCCTGTGCAGTAAATACGGCATTTTTGAGGTTTGCGCAAAGGTTGCCGCCGCAAGACTTGCTGAAATAGGCGAGGATGAGCTTTTTTCATACAACGACACCATTTCTTCACCCTTTGACCTTAAGGATATGGATAGGGCAGTAGAGCGTATAAACGAGGCTGTCGATTCGGGTGAAAAGATTACCGTTTACGGCGACTATGACGCCGACGGCGTAACCGCTACCGTTATTTTGTATTCTTATCTTGAAGCCATCGGCGCTGACGTCAGCTTCTATATACCCAAGCGTGAGGGCGAGGGCTACGGCCTTAACGCTGATGCAATTAAAAAGCTTTGCGATGAGGGCTGTCAGCTTATTATAACCGTCGATAACGGCATCAGCGCAGTGGACGAAATCGAGTATATAAAGTCGCTTGGAATGGATATCGTGGTAACCGACCACCATCAGCCGCAAAGCGTTTTGCCCGACTGTATTGTAGTTGACCCCCATCGTCCTGACTGCAAGAGTGAATTTAAGGATATATGCGGCGCTTTTGTTGCATTTAAGCTTGTTGCCGCCCTTGACGACGGCGATTATGAGGGCGCGTTTGAACAGTTTGCCGAGCTTGTTACCATTGCAACCTTGGCCGACGTTGTGCCGCTCGTTTCGGAAAATAGAACGGTGGTGCGCCTCGGTCTTGAGAGAATTAAAAACACCGATAATATCGGCCTTTGCGCGCTTATGAACGCCGCTTTTTCGGAAGGCTACGAGGTTGACTCAACTGCCGTTGCGTTCGGTATTGTGCCGCGCATCAATGCGGCAGGCAGAATGGGCGACGCGGCAAATGCCGTAAAACTGCTTTTAAGCGAAAACGAAGAAGAAGCGCAAATGCTTTGCAGTGAAATTTGCGCCCAAAATGATAAAAGAAAAAATATCGAGCAAGAAATTTTAGAAGAAATAGACGGGATTTTCAGTAGAAATCCGTCAATTTTGGCGCATAGAGTGGTTGTAGTCAGCTCAAAGGGCTGGCACCACGGCGTGCTTGGAATTGTGGCAAGTAAAATAGTTGAAAAAACAGGAAAACCTGCAATTATTTTGTCGGAAGATGACGGTGTTGCCACCGGTTCGGGTAGAAGTGTGGAAGGCTTTTCGCTCTTTGATGCCGCTTCGTATTGTAAGGATTTGTTTAATAAATTCGGCGGACATTCTCTTGCCGTAGGCGTAACGCTTGATGCCGATAGGGTAGATGCTTTTAGAGAAAAAATCAATCTATTTGCCGAGCAAAATTATAGGTTTATGCCGCAAAGAACCCTTACGGCCGATGCTGTAATAACGCCGGGTGAAATTACGCTTGCCGCCGTAAAGGAGCTTTCGCTGTTTGAACCCACGGGCAAGGATAACCCCTCTCCCGTTTTCGCTTTGCAGGATGTTATTGTCGGAAAAATATCATCCATCGGCAACGGTAAACATTCAAGGCTTGCTTTAAGGCACGAAAACACCTTCTTAAACGCAGTATATTTCGGTAAAACCGCAAATGACCTTGCGTTTTACTGTGATAAAAAGGCGGACGTTTTGGTTTCGCTTAAAATAAATAACTATATGGACACCGAATCGGTAAGCCTTCAAGTTTTGGATATTCGCCCGTCGGGCATAAACGATGAGCTTTTCTTTAAGGAAAAACAGCTTGTAGCCTCGGCGGTACGCTTTGAAGAGCTGACACAAAAACAGGCAAACTATCTTATGCCGCAGCATAGTGAGGCGGCGCAGGTTTATAAAACAATTAAGGCACTAAAGCCGCAGGAATGCTACGCCGACGCCATTTGGTATATGCTCGGCGGCAAAATAAACAGGGCAAAGCTCGGCGCAATTTTAGAGGCTTTTTGCGAAAGCGAGCTTGCCGAGAACGTTAACGGACAAATTAGACTACTTAAAACCGAAAGTAAAAAGGACCTGTTTGCAAGTGATATTTTAAGACATATTTCGGGATATTCTCGCTTTTAAAGGAGCAAACTATTTGTATGGACGCACTTTTAAACGAACTGATTTCAGCAGTTGATAAAAACAGTAAAAATTTAAATAAAGAAACGATTTTATCGGCGTTTGAGCTTGCACAGGCTGCACACGACGGTCAAAAACGCAAATCGGGTGAGCCTTATATCATTCATCCTGTTTGGGTTGCCAAATTCCTTATCGAAATGGGAATGGATACCGACACTGTTGCCGCGGCACTACTGCACGACGTGGTTGAGGATACCGAAATTACGCTCTCGCAGGTGCAGGCTAAATTCGGTGAAGACGTTGCAAAACTTGTAGACGGAGTTACTAAGCTCGGTCTTCTTCCGCTTACCTCAAAAGAGGAACAGCAGGCCGAAAATTTACGAAAAATGCTGCTTGCAATGTCGCAGGATATCCGCGTGGTTATCATTAAACTTGCCGATAGACTTCACAATATGCGCACCCTTGACTACGTTGGTGAGCAAAAGCAACGCGATAAATCCCTCGAAACCATCGAGGTTTACGCACCTATCGCCCATAGACTCGGTATCAGAGCGCTTAAAGAGGAGCTTGAGGACCTGTCGCTTAAACATCTTGACCCCATAGGCTATGAGCAAATCGAGGAAAAGCTTGTAGGCGAAAAGGAAGAGCGTCAGGATTTTATTGATAGAATTAAGGCGAGAATTACCGAAAGACTCGGCACTCAGCTTAATTTTACCGTTGAGGGTAGAGTAAAGAGCATCTACGGCATTTACCGTAAGGTCTTTATGCAAAATAGACTTTTCGAGGAAATTTACGATATTTATGCCGTTAGAATTATCGTTGATAACGTAAACGAATGCTATAACATTCTCGGTATAATTCACGATATGTTCCAGCCTATTCCTAATAGGTTTAAGGACTATATTTCCACCCCCAAGCCCAATATGTATCAGTCGCTTCATACAACGGTTGTTGATAAAGAGGCAATTCCGTTTGAAATTCAAATCAGAACCTGGGATATGCACCACACCGCCGAGTACGGAATCGCGGCGCACTGGAAATATAAGCAGGGCATTAGCGGAAAGGATAAGCTTGAAGAGCGTCTTGCTTGGGTAAGACAGCT
>CAZDLQ010000091.1:0-4878 GCA_964506315.1 uncultured Oscillospiraceae bacterium | reverse complement strand
TCAGAACCGCGAGGTGACCGAGTCGCAACGAGAACGCGCCCTACATTGTTTAAATAAACGTTCAAAGCCCCCGCAAGCCGTGGCCTGCGGGGGATTTTGTTTGTTTAGATTTATGTTTTTTTAGTTATACGAAACGGCGCTGGTGGTGGGGGCGATGCAAACGTAGGATTTGCCCGGCTCGACGATGAGCTCCTTGCCGTCGAGGGTGTAGTACCTGAGCGCGTCGGTGTTGCCGCCCTTTTTCCAGGAAATCGGCACGATCTTGCCGTCGCAGGCGTAGTAGCCGTTGCCCGAATTTAAGTCAACGTCAATATAATTCCTCGTAGAATTAGCATCCTTAAGGTTGATGGTAGTTTGAAGCACGAATACGTTTTTAACGCTGAGCGCCTTGCCTGTTGACTCGTCGATATGGTCTACAAACTGCTTGCTGACGTAGTTTTGCTTTTCATAATAGCCTGTATCGGCATTATAGGTAAACTGCGATTTATAGGACGACGAGAAGGGAACGGTCACGGTAGTGCAGGCGTTGCCGCCGATTAAAATGCTGTCGTTATCGCCGAACTTAAAGGCGTCGCGAGGGCTGCCGTCGAGGGCGATGCCCTTATTTTTTGCCGCCTTTTCAAGACGGGTACCGTCGGTAAATGCGGTGTGCTCATAGGAATACTTGCCGACGCGGTTTTTGTCGCGGTAGGACGCGTTTGAAGAGATAAAGTTGATGGTCTTAATAGCGTTATTCTTTATGTATTCAAGCGCGTATTTCTCGCCGCCGAAGTGGCAAAAGATGGCGTCGTGTCCCATAGCAAGCGCGAGGAAGTAATATCTTGCCGAACGAAGCGAGCCTGTGTCGGGGATGGCCGACATATCGCTGAACATTGCAAGTATTCGGGTAATACCGCCCTCGGCAAGAACCTCATAATAAAGGTCGGCCTCAGCAATTCCGCGCTGTGGGAGAGAGGCTTTAATATTGTTAATCATAATGCCGACAGGACGCTTGCCGACCTGACTTTTTTCCAAATCCATAACGCCCGAAAGGGGATTTTTGTAAAGAAGCGGCTGGCTTACGCTGCTGGTTTCGGTCTCGGGGTCAGCCATCGACGAGGACGAATTTACGGGGTTTTCGTTACAAGCCGCAAAGCTAAAAAGCATAAGAAGCGCAACGAGTATAGATAGGCATTTTTTCATAATATCACCTTTTTGAAAATTTATTACATCTATTATATAGCAAAAAAAACGGTTTTTCAAGAGAGGGGAGCGTATTTGCAAAATTTTCCTTGATTTGTCGGTATACCAAAAATTATTTCGGCATAAAATTTTAGTAACAATGCTTGGGGGATATACAATGACAAAACTGCTACGGGAAATGTACCTAAATTTATCCGACAGTCTAAAACGGGGCGTCGGGGCGAGCGCGAGGGCGCAAAATTATCAAAAACAGCTTTTATTTTACAGGCAAATGTACGAGCAGGGCTCGGACAGCCTGCAAAAAGAAAGTCTACTTGTAGCGGCGCGGTGTCTAATATCCATTTCGCGCAATCTTTGCGAAAACGAGCACAGCGCCAAAAGCTTTGATTTTGCAAGGCAGCAGCTTGACTCTATCCGCGACGTGTTTGAGGGCGAAAGGGGTTGTGCCCGCGAGGAGATGCGGCAAATTACAAGCAGGCGAATAGAACTGCTTTCTCAAAACCGATGTGACGAGCTTGCCGACTCGTTTTTATTTTTGTATATGTCACTTTTACAGCTTTAAAGGAGAAGATATGGGAGATTTATTTTACACCTCGCCGCCTTTTTACAAAAACTACGTTAAAAAGCTGTACTGTCTTAAAAAGCAGTATCCGTTTTTAAGCCTATTTTCCGCAGGACGAAGCGTGCAGGGGCGCAAAATTTACGCCATCGGGCTTGGCAAAATGCAAAGTCCCGTGATATTTACGGGCGCGTTTCACGCGCAGGAATGGCTGACGCAAAGCCTGCTTGTAAAATTTACGCAGGAGCTTTCAAAAAGCGTCAGCAAAAAGAGCGAGCTTTGCTCGGCACTTAACAAAAGAGGGGTTATAATCGTTCCCTGCATAAATCCCGACGGCGTTGAGCTTGCGCTAACCTCAGGCGGCTCGGCAGGGAGCTTTAGGCGGTTTACCGACAGGGTTTGCGGCGGCGATTACCGTCTTTGGCAAAGCAATATACGAGGCGTTGACATAAACCACAACTTTGACGCAGGGCACAAAATACTCAGTAAAATGGAGAAGGCGGCAGGCATCACAGGCCCTGCGCCGCGGCGCTTTGGCGGCGAGAGGCCGCACAGCGAGCCCGAAACCAAAACGGCGGTTTGGCTTTGCAGGACCTTTAACCCGAGCCGCGTCTACGCCTTTCACTCGCAGGGCGAGGAAATTTTTTATTCCTATGCAGGCAGGGTGCCGACGGGGGCGGCGAGTATAGCGAAAATGCTTGCCGAAACAAGCGGTTACACGCTCAAAACCCAAAGCGGTCTTGCCTCGCACGGCGGCTTTAAGGACTGGTTTATTAAAGAGTTTTCCTGCCCAGGTTTTACAATAGAAATCGGCAGGGGAACAAATCCTCTGCCGATAAGTGAGCTTTCGCCGATATTTGCAAGACTTTTTGAAACAATGGTGCTTGCGCTTGTCATTTAAAATCTACGTTTCTTTATAATACTGCGGTAGCGTTGCGAGTTGATTTCCTGACGGATTATTAAAATTACGTAAATGAGCGCAAACAGGATAAGCAGTACGACCGCAAGCTTTATCCAAACCGACGTGAAAACGTCCTTTACGATTTGACCGATGTATAAAAGGTCGCTTCGTGCCACGTCCTCGGACGAGATAAGGTCGGTAGTGCCGACCACCTCATCGGCAAGCTTTACCTCGACGTAGCCGCATATATCGCCCTTTTTGATGGGCGCTTTGGCGTAGGTGTCGACGTAGGTTTTGATTTGCACGCTCGATGGGTCGATTTCGTCGGGGATAAGCGCCACAACCTTTTCCTTAGGATACAAGAGCAGGGTGTCGCGCTCGCTCGAGAGCCTAAGGGACACCTGCGCGCAGCTTTTGTCGGTGGGCAGGAGAGTTTTTAGCGAAAACTTTTCAAAGGCCCAGTCGCAAAGCGCGGCGGTTTCCGAAAAGGCGTAGTTGTTTGCCACAACGTTTCCGTTTTCGTCCTTGTATTTCGAACCGAGCAAAACGGTAAGATAATGGTAGCCGTTTTTTTCGGCGTAAGATGCAAAGCACTTGCCCGCAGGGGTGGTTGTGCCCGTTTTGAGTCCCTTTATGTAGGAACGGTAGTATTCCGAGCTTTTGAGCATCATTTTGTTTGTGCTGACAAGCCACTCGCCGTCGCGCTTATTTGTCTGACGAAGCTTGTAGCTGTAGGTGCCGGCAATCTCAATAATATCGTCGTACTTTAAACATTCCTTGGCAATCAGGTAAAGGTCATAGGCGGTGGTGTAATGGTCGTCGTCATGTAAACCGTGCGGATTTACAAAATGGGTGTTAAGCGCGCCAAGCTCTTTTGCGCGGGCGTTCATCATATCGACAAAGTTGTTTATGCTTTGGTCGCCGAGGTAATCTGCCACAATTGCAGCGGCCTCGTTACCCGATTGCAGCAGCATACAGTAGAGAAGTTCTCTTGCCGTTAGCACCTCGCCTGCCAAAATGCCCGCGAGCGACACGTTCATTGTCGAAAAAGTGCCGAGAATTGAAGCCTTTGCGGTAATGGTTGTGTTGTCAAGGTCGGGGACGTTTTCAACAAGCAGTAAACAGGTCATAAGCTTAGTCAGCGATGCGGGATAAAGCTTTTTGTGAGCGTCTTTTTCGTAAATTACGGTGTCGGTATCCAAATTTACCATATACGCGCCCTGCGCGGTAATATCAAAATCGGGTTTATAGTTTGCGGCAGATGCTTCAAATGAAAAGAACCCTACTGACAAAATCACAAAAACAAGCAGTAGAGAAATCGTTTTTTTCATAGACAAATGCCCCCTTTTGTTGTATAATTAAGTGTACATAGATTATTGTAGCACAGTTTTTTTGCAAAATAAAGTAAAAAAGGCAAAAAAATGGCGTCGACTTAAAAAATTAACAAAAAGGACTGGTTTTGTGATATACGTAACGGGTGATATGCACGGAGATATTGAGCGTTTTTCCAAAAGAAACCTCAAAAAGCTTAAAAAGGGCGACACGCTTATCATTCTCGGCGATTTCGGTTTTATTTGGAGCGGCGGTGATGAGGAAGAGAAAAATCTCGCGCTTATCGGCTCTAAAAAATACAACGTGCTTTTTGTTGACGGCACGCACGAAAACTTTGAGCTACTGAGTAAATATCCCGTCGAGGAGTTTGCAGGCGGCCGAGTTAGAAACCTTGGCGGCAACCTAAAGCAGCTTATGCGCGGCGAGATTTATACTATAGAGGACAAGACTATTTTTGCGCTCGGCGGCGGTAGAAGTGATGACTTAGAGTTTCGCAGTGAGGGCGAAACCTGGTGGCCTGAGGAGCTTCCGTCAATTGATGAAATTGATGCGGCAAGGGAAAAACTCAGCGAGGTTAAGACGGTTGATTTTATCGTGAGCCACGACGCGCCGCAAAAAATCCGCGCGTCCATTACGGGCGAGGACAGTGAGCCGAGCAGGCTTTGCGCGTTTTTTGACGAGCTTATGTATAAGGTCAAGTACAAAAATTGGTTTTTCGGTTGTTTCCACATTGACAGGAAGCTGACGCGCACCCATTTTGCCGTTTACAAAAAGGTAATCGAAATCACCAACCCCGATAAGAAGAGCTTTTTCAAGAGGCTTTTTAAGATAAAATGATTGGGAAGAGGTCATTTTTTAGTTTGATAGAATTGTACGGGCGAACAATGTTCGCCCGTTTTTTCTC
>CAZDLQ010000090.1:0-4885 GCA_964506315.1 uncultured Oscillospiraceae bacterium | reverse complement strand
TTAAGCATAAAAAATCACGGTTCAATTGAACTGTGATTTTTTTATGCACACGTAAGTGGCGAACAACAAAAAGGCCCCCTTGTGTAAGGGGGGCTGGCAAAAATCTTTGATTTTTGACTGGGGGATTGTAAAAAAATTATTTCTCGCTGTAAAGATGCATTGAAAACCGCGTTAGGAAAACGCAAAGCGTAAGGTCAACAAAATGCATAAATACGTCTGATTCACCGACTGTTTCAAAGCCGCAAATAAAGCCTAAAATCGAAGGAACCGAAACCACAAACCCAAGCAAAATTGTTATGGGCGCAAAAATCGTGAATACCTTAAAGCTCTTTTTACTGCTGTCGTCCGCGATAAGTCGGCAAAATGAAAACAACGTAAATACAAGCGCCGATAAATAAATAATATCAATAAGATTTTTCGAAACGTAGAGTATGGTGGTAAAACTTATAAAATCTCTTAAAATACGTAAAACTGCCCAAATTACCATAACCGTGCAGGCAAGCGAGCCGCCGATTTTTTTAGGCTCGGAAAGCACGCATAAAACAATGAAAAACACAAGACATAGGGTGGATGCAACGGTGGTTAAAACGGCGAAGGTGTCGTTTCCTCTTTGCAAAATCATGGTAGAGAAGGGGTTTGCCAGCCTGAAAAATTCATAAAAGGTGTTGACCGCAAAGCCTACCGTAATAATCGCAAAAAGCAGCTTTTCCGAGAAAAATGATGAAAAATCAAACTTTAAATTAACGGGCAGCTTGGCGCGGCTTTTTATGTGCCTTAAAAGTAAAAAGCCTGAGATAAATGAGAGTGCCACAATTATTATAAAAACTATGCGCGAAAAGCTAAGCTGATTTTTGTAAAAGCCCGTGTGCTCTTCAATATTAAATCCAAGCTCCAAAAACCAAAGAAAAACCGCTGCTGCCGATAGGGCCGACACTGTAAGAAAAAACGGCTTTTTATTAAAAAACTGCATTTTAAAACCTCCGAAAATCAAAAAACATCATAAAAATAAAAGACAAGCCATATATTTTAAGGTATATTAAACATTTTAAAACAAAATGTCATTAAAGTCAATATTGGGGTGGACATTATGAAGCAAGGCCTTAAAAAACTTGCCGCCGTAACGCTTGCGCTTTTGGTTTTGCCGCTGTGCAGTCTTTTGTTTTATAATAATACTAAGGATAAAACCGCGCTTTACAGCGAAGAAAAGAATAAAATAATTTACGTTGATACAAAAGAGTATATAATAGGCGCGCTCGCCTGCGAGATGCCCGCAAGCTTTCACACCGAGGCTCTAAAAGCGCAGGCAGTGGCGATTTATACAAACGCCGTCCGCTCTCAAAGCGCGGGCGAGCAGTACGTTTGTAAAATAAATGAGAGCGAGCTTTTAGGCTATACCACCGCTAAAATATTAAAACAAAAATGGGGCAATAGCTTTGATACCTATTATAAAAAATTAGAGGACGCCGTCGATAGCGTCTATGAAAGCGTCATAACCTATCAGTCGATGCCCATTCTTGCCGCCTATCATTCACTGTCAAACGGAAAAACTGAGTCGGCACAAAACGTTTGGGGTCAAAAGGTGCCGTATCTTGTGTCAGTCGAGAGCGAGGGCGACACCTTTTCTCCCGACCTTGTGTCCACCAAAACCTTCTCGGTAGAAGAGGCAAGAGAAATCCTAAAAAACGCCTTTCCCGACACCTTTTTGCCGCAGGTCGACTCCCTTTTAATGACCAATATAAATAAGAGCGACGCTGGCACGGTACTGTCACTTGTCGTAGGCGATAAAGAGGTTACAGGGCAAAAAATCCGCTCGCTTTTTAGTCTTAAATCGGCCTGCTTTGACGTAAAAATCGAAAACCAAACCGTCACCTTTACCGTCAGCGGCTACGGCCACGGGGTAGGCCTTAGCCAGTACGGCGCCGACTTTATGGCAAGACAGGGCAAAACCTATAAAGAAATACTTAATCATTACTATAAAGACACCGAGATAATGTATACTAAATAAGGCACTTGTTTTTTGTAAAGCTTTGTGGTAAAATGGTATAAAGAAATTTTGCGTGTCAGGAGCATTGTATGAAAACTGAAACCAAAAAAAGAGAAAGAAAACCTTCAAAAGCAAATAAAAAACGCAATAGTATAATCGTTGGCTCGGTTGTGCTTGGTTTTGCCGTTATAGGCGTAATTACCGCCGTCTCGCTTGTAATAAGCCTTTTTGCTTCAATTTTTGATGATTCGGATAAAAAGGCCGAGTATGAAAAATTCATTTCCCCTGTCGTAATGGTAGACCCCGTGGCGTTTGAAAGCGTAAGCAATGCCGATGAGCATTCGCTTCTTATGTCGTCTATGTGGAACCTGCTTTCAAATATGGGTGAGAACACCTCGTATCCCGAGGACGAGGTTGGTATGATGCTCATTCCCGCAAGTGACCTTGACGTATCGGCCGCAAGCCTATTTGGCAGTGAGGTAAAGCTTTCCCATCAAACCTTTGGCGATACAAGTATAACCTTTGAGTATAATGCGGAAAACTCAACCTATACCGTACCACCGATGGGTTATTCGGTACAGTATCGTCCGCGCGTTGATAAAATCAAAACCCGCGGCAAAAAGATTACTTTAACCGTTTCTTACGTAAACACCAATACAACCATAACCAACACCGAGGCAGGCTCGGGCACCGAAACTCAGCTTGACGACGGCGTTGATAAGGTTATGTACTATATTCTTGAGAAAACGGGTAAGGGCAAATACGTAATTCGCTCGGTTGCGGACAATGAAAAGGGCGAATTTACTTCGGCTCCCACCCAAAACACTTCCTCGGAAACCACTTCGAGCGGCATTTCCAAAACCGAAACCGAGAGTGATATTTCCAAAAACGAAACTTCAAGTAAAAAATAAAAAAGAGAGGGCACACGCCCTCTTTTTTTGTTGTATAAACCGCAAAAATATGATATAAATATAATAGAAAGCAAAATTATAAGAAGGTGACAGTGTGAAAATAACCTTTTTAGGTGCAACACACGAGGTAACAGGTAGCCTTACGCTGCTTGAAACCTGCGGCTATAAATTTCTTGTCGACTGCGGAATGGAGCAGGGTAAGGACATTTTTGAAAATCAAAGCCTGCCTGTGAGCCCCGGCGATATAGATTTTGTGCTTCTAACCCACGCGCATATCGACCATTCGGGCAACCTGCCCCTGCTTTCAAAGGGCGGCTTTAAGGGCAAGGTTTACGCCACCGAGGCCACCTGCTCGCTTTGTGATATAATGCTGCGCGATAGTGCCCATATCCAAGAATTTGAGGCCGAGTGGCGAAATAGAAAGGCAAAGCGCTCGGGCGGACAAATATACACGCCGCTTTATACAATGGAAAACGCCGAGGCAATTATAAGCGACCTGCGTCCTTGTAAATACGGCGAAACCATAAGGGTGCTTGAAAACGTCGAGATAAGATTTACCGATATAGGCCACCTTCTCGGTTCGGCTTGTATTGAGATTTGGGTAACCGAAAACGGTAAGACCGAGAAAATACTGTTTAGCGGCGACGTAGGCAATACAAACCGCCCGATAGTAAACGATCCTAAAACCGTTGAAACCGCCGACTGCGTAATTATTGAGTCGACCTACGGCAATAGACTTCACACCGAGCAGGCCGATAAGCTTTTAAAGCTTGCTGAAATCATTCAGTCCACCTTCGATAAGGGCGGCAACGTCGTCATCCCGTCCTTTGCGGTGGGTAGAACACAGGAAATTTTGTATTATATAAGACAAATCAAGGCCGAAGGTCTTGTAAAAGGCTTTGAAGGCTTTGAGGTTTACGTGGACAGTCCGCTTGCCGAGGAAGCTACAAAAATCTATATCCAAACAAATATAGACTCAATTGATAACGAGGCCGCCGAGCTTGTAAGACAGGGCATAAATCCGTTTTGGTTTGATGGACTTATTTGCTCAAAAACAAGCGACGAGTCCAAGCTTATAAATGAAAATCCGCGCCCCAAGGTTATAATTTCCGCAAGTGGAATGTGTGAGGCGGGCAGGATTAGACACCACCTCAAGCATAACCTGTGGCGCCCCGAATCGACTGTTCTTTTTGTCGGCTATCAGGCCGAGGGAACACTCGGAAGAAGCATTTATAACGGCGCTAAAAAGGTTAAAATTTTCGGTGAGGAAATTGAGGTTAAGGCAAATGTCGAGCTCCTTCAGGGAGTAAGCGGCCACGCCGATAAAAACGGCCTTATTTCTTGGCTTTCCGCAGTAAATCCAAAGCCTAAACGCGTTTTCGTAAACCACGGAGATGACGAGGCTTGCATTGAGCTTACAAGCACTCTAATAGAAAAAGGCTACAACGCCTCGGCTCCATATAGCGGTAGCGTTTATAGCCTGTTTGACGACCAAATAGAGTATGAGGCGAGCCCCGTTTTAATAGAGCCCGAAAAGGAAACTGTATCGCAAAGAACCTTGGCGCTTTACAAGGCGCTTGTCAGCGCCGCCGAAGAGTTACTTGCGTTTGCTAAAAGCTGTAAGGGCAGGTCAAATAAGGAAATTTCCTCAATAACCTCGCAAATTGTAAATTTAATAAACAAAAATAAATAAATATAATTGGCTCCCTCTGACGAGGGAGCTGGATTGCCGATAGGCAAGACTGAGGGAGAGAAAACAATATGATTTCTTTTTTGTTCTCAAGACGGCAAAATAAAAAAGAGAGGCAACTGCCTCTCTTTTTTAAATCCAATTAAAATTAGATAGCGCGGGTTACCTTACCGGAACGAAGGCAACGGCTACAAGCGTGAATGTGACAAGGTTTACCGTTAACGATAGCCTTAACTCTCATTACGTTGGGCTTCCAAGTTCTGTTAGAACGTCTGTGTGAGTGAGAAACCTTAATACCAA
>CAZDLQ010000089.1:0-4899 GCA_964506315.1 uncultured Oscillospiraceae bacterium | reverse complement strand
CACTGGATTGTCATTCACTCCCTCGCCGCCGCTTTGCTACATTTATGACGTTCCGTTTTGTTTGTCGGCGCGTCCACAAGGGCCGCGCCCTACGGTTTAAATTTACGTCAAATTTTAATATGCCTTGCCCCAATAAACGAGCTTGTCGGCCTTTTTGCCACAGCAAACGCAGGTGTCGCCGATGGCGTCCTCACCAAAGGGAATACAACGCGAGGTAACGCCTGCAAGCTCTTTCATTTTGTCCTCGCAAGCCCTGTCACCGCACCACATAGCGCGGATAAAGCCGTCCTGCTCGTTTGCGGTCTTGATAAAGTCCTCGGTAGTGTGGCAGTCAACAGTTCTATTCTTGCGGTTTTCAAGCGCGCGGTTGTAAAGCGCTACCCTAACCTCTTCAAGCGCCTTCTCAACTGCTTCTTTTACATTCTCAATTTTAACAACGGTTTTCTCTCTATTGTCGCGGCGAACGATTACGCAGTTGCCCTCTTCAATATCACGCGGGCCGATTTCAATTCTAACGGGCACGCCCTTCATCTCATACTCGGCAAACTTAAAGCCGGGTGATTTCTCGCTGTCGTCGCAAATTGCACGAATGTCACCAAGGCTGTCGCAAAGCGCGTGTGCGGCATCTAAAACGCCGTCCTTGTGCTGTGCGATAGGCACAACAACCGCCTGAATGGGTGCAACCGCAGGGGGAAGCACAAGACCGTTGTCGTCACCGTGTGTCATAATGATAGCACCGATAAGTCTTGTGGTAGTACCCCAAGAGGTTTGGAAGGGGTTAACTTGTTTATTGTCTTTGTCGGTGTAGAAAATCTCAAATGCCTTTGCAAAGCCGTCACCGAAATAGTGCGAGGTACCGCTTTGAAGTGCCTTACCGTCGTGCATAAGTGCCTCGATGGTGTAGGTATCCTCAGCACCTGCAAAACGCTCTTTCTCGGTCTTTTGTCCCTTAACAACAGGGATTGCAAGGCAGTTTTCAAGCACGTCGGCATAAACGTTAAGCATTTTTAAGGTCTCTTCCCTTGCTTCCTCGGCGGTGGCGTGAATGGTGTGACCCTCCTGCCATAAGAACTCACGCGAGCGAAGGAAAGGACGTGTAGTCTTCTCCCAACGAACAACCGAGCACCATTGATTGTAAAGCTTGGGCAGGTCACGGTATGAGTGAATTATATTCTTGTAATGCTCGCAAAAGAGTGTTTCCGAGGTGGGACGCACGCACATTCTTTCCTCAAGCTTTTCGCTTCCGCCGTGGGTAACCCAGGCAACCTCGGGCGCAAAGCCTTCAACGTGATCCTTTTCCTTTTGGAGCAGGCTTTCGGGAATGAACATAGGCATATAAACGTTTTGATGGCCCGTTTTCTTGAAACGAGAGTCCATTTCGTGCTGAATAAGCTCCCAAATAGCGTATCCGTAAGGACGGATAACCATACAGCCTCTTACTGATGAATAGTCAATAAGCTCAGCCTTTATGCATATATCGGTATACCATTTTGCGAAATCCGCGTCCATTGAGGTAATTTCTTTTACAAGTTTAGTGTCAGCCATTTGAAAAATCTTCCTTTCGGGGTATGTGTCTATTTGTGATTAAAGGTGGGAACAAGCTTTTTAACGGCGTCAAATACCTGCTGTTCCTCGTCCTTAACCGAGTGTTTTTTAAGTACTTCCGCTTGCTCTAAAATAAGCTCCTCGTCGGTGGGAATTGGCTTGCAAACATAGATTTTGTTGTTTTGTGTCTTGGTAACCTCTTCGTCCGAGAGCGAAAGCTCCTCAAACAGCTTTTCGCCCGGTCGAAGTCCCGTGTAGATAATGTCAATATCCTTGTTTGGAACCTGACCGCTGAGGCGGATAAGGTCGGCCGCAAGGTCGGAGATGAGAATGGGCTCGCCCATATCAAGCACGAATATCTCGCCGCCGCTTGCCAGTGCGCCTGCCTCTAAAACAAGCTGAACAGCTTCGGGGATGGTCATAAAGTAACGCTTCATTTCGGGGTGGGTAACCTTTACGGGACCGCCCTTTTTAATTTGCTCTAAGAACAGCGGCACAACACTGCCTTCACTTCCCAGCACGTTACCGAAACGAACTGCGGCATACTGCGTCTCATTTAATTTGTCTTCCATTTGAATTACCATCTCGGCAATACGCTTGGAAGCGCCCATAATATTAGTTGGGTTAACTGCCTTGTCGGTTGAAATAAGTATAAATTTAGAAACGCCGTGCTTTGCGGCAATTTTTGCGGTGTTCCAGGTGCCGAATACGTTGTTTTTAATAGCCTCGCAGGGATTTAGCTCCATCATCGGAACGTGCTTGTGCGCGGCGGCGTGGAAAACAACGTCGGGCTTGTATTTTTGGAATACAAGGTTAAGCCTTTTTTCATCTCTAACCGAGCCGAGAACTGTGTCGTAACGGCTGGTTTCGTAAACTGCCTTTAATTTATTGTCTA
Source organism: uncultured Oscillospiraceae bacterium (assembly GCA_964506315.1). Classification (GTDB taxonomy): domain Bacteria; phylum Bacillota; class Clostridia; order Oscillospirales; family Ruminococcaceae; genus SIG578. The sequence goes on along the minus strand of CAZDLQ010000089.1, from coordinate 2,459 downwards.
TCTTAAATAATCCGTTTTCGTGAATGTCAAAAATAACGAGCTTTTTAGCACCGAAGCGAAGCACCTGATTACAAATCTCGCTACCGATAGAGCCTGCGCCGCCCGTTACAAGAACGGTTTTGCCTGTAATAAAGTTTGAAACGGTTTCCATATCAAGCTCAACCTTTTCCCTGCGGATAAGGTCGTTTGTGTCAATGTCGGCCATATCAAGACGGCGTCCCGTTGGCGAGGTAAAGTCCGAAACGTTTCCAAAACGGCGAACCTTACAGCCGTTCTCGGCGCAAACTGCGATAACCTCGCGAAGTATTTCCTTGGAAATGTCGTTTATTGCGATTATAACCTCACCGATTTGCCTGTCAACGATTAGATCGGCAAGCTTGTCCCTTGTGCCGAGAACCTTAACCTGTGAAACGGTGTTGCCGATAAGCTCTTTGTCGTCATCTACAAAGCCAATGAGCCGATTGTTACTCTCGTCAACAAGAAGACGCTTTGCAAGGAAGCTGCCAAGCTCGCCTGCACCGTAGATAAGAGTGTTTACCTCTTTGCCTGCGCCGCCGATGCGGTAGTAATAATACCTTGCAACCGAGTTGTAGATTTTTGTCGCGCCGTGTCCGAAGCAGGAGCAAACAAAAAGCACGATTACTATTATAACTGTGCCGCGCCAGTCAATTGATAAGAGCGGCTTGATTTCGAAAAAGCGTGGGATTAAATAACAAATTACGCCTATGCAAACCGATATTATGCTGTGCCTGAAAAAGTCCAGCGTACCAAAGCCTTTGTCGCGACTTGTGTAAATGGAAAACAAAGCGTGGAAGATTACAAGAGCCACAAAGTACATTGAAGCGTATTCAAAGATTTCATTGTATGGGTGTTCGGGCCCAAACGAATATACAAGAGAAATGCCCACCGCAACCGAAACGGTTGCCGAAACCAAATCCCATATTAAAAGAATGAGTATGCGCAAAAGATTTTTCCAAAAACCTTTCATCATTTTTCCTCCAAAAAAATATTCGGGGTAATTTTTGCCACCTTTTATGATAACACGAAAATTCATAAACTGCAAGCCTTTTTGCCGCTTTGCAGTCAGTTTTTTATCTTTTTTCACTGCGATAGCTTTTGGGAGTTTTGCCAACGATTTTTTTAAACACCCGCGAAAAATAGTGAACGTCAAGAAAACCGCAATGCGCCGCAACCGTTTGAATTTGAAGCGCGGTGGTTTTTAAGAGAAGCTTTGCGTGGGAAATGCGCCGCTCGTTTATAAAATCGGTGATGGTCTTGCCGAGCTCCTTTTTAAATATCGACGAGAGATAAGACGCACTTAAATTCAAATGCTCGGCAATAACCGATAATGAAAGCTCGCGGGAAAGATCGCTGTCAATGTATAAAATTGCACGCCTGACCGTTGGTGACAGGTTGGTGAAGGTGTGCTTTCTGACAAGTCGGCAGTAGGTTTTGAACATTTCGAGTATAATGTCACCGACGTTGTCAACCTCGGGCAACAGTTCAATCTTTTTAGCAAAATCCGATGAAACGCGGTCGACGTATAAAGGATGTACGCCGCTGTTTTCGGCCGCTTTTCTTAAGAGTGTGTTCATTATAATACAGTAGTTTTTAAGATTGCGAAGCGGGTCTGAAAGACGCTTTTCAAGAGACAAGTCCGAAAAGCTTGCAAGCATAAACTCGGCACGCTCACTGTTGCCGTGTGATACCGCGTCGATAAGCGCATTTTCATAGGCATACCGACGCTCAAGCTCTAAAAACTTATAGTTGTCGTCCCTTTCATCGATTTCGACTCTTTTTTGCTTTATAGCCGTCGGCATCTCTAAACCGTCGTTGGTAATTTCGTTAAAACCGTACTTGTCACTTCCTCCGAAAACAAGCTCGGCAAAGCCCTCAACAAGCACGAAAAGGGTGCTGTAATCCGATATAAACGGAACAGTGCTGTAATAACTTACAAGCTCGTTTGCCTGCTGTGCGTTAAAATTAAGACGCTCGGATTTTTCAAGAATATCCTGACGTGACAGCGGCTGTGAAAAGAACGGGCCAACCACAAAAAGCTTGTGCTTTTCTTCTAAATTCAGCCGCATAAACAAAAAGATACAGCCAAAAAGGTCGGTAACCTTGTAAACGGTATTTGATTTTGAGGTGAAGATGTGCTTGTAAAGCTGTGAGTTTATCACTGCGTCGCGGCATAGCAGATTGCGACTGCAGTGGCTTTGCCACTGGTCTTCGGTTGTGTCGGCATCGAGCAAGTGGGCTTGCAGATGTAGGCGGTTTACGGTGGAAATTAAAAAATTAAGCTCGCTTTGGTAAAACATTAAAATCCCCCTTCCTTTTGTATAAGCATAGCATTTTTTTACGGTGATTTCAACAAAAACCTAAAAATAATGCACATTTACGTAAATTGAAATAATGTAGGGAACGACCTATGTGTCGTTCCGTAAAACAAAAAGGTAAGG